>CAKZUV010000331.1 GCA_937921555.1 uncultured Saprospiraceae bacterium | reverse complement strand
ATCGGGAAGTAAAGAAAATTGAAAATCGCTCGAAAGAAAATAGCTCGAAATGAAAACCCGTTAAGCGCGTATTTTTTATTTTCCCTTCCCGATTTACGACGGAGTAAGCGACCGAAGGAAGCGCACCGACGGAGTAACATCGGGAAGTAAAGAAAATTGAAAATCGTTCGAAAGAAAACAGCTCGAAATGAAAACCCGTTGAGAGCGTATTTTCTATTTTCCCTTCCCGATTTACGACGGAGTAAGCGACCGCAGGAAGCGCACCGACGGAGTAATATCGGGAAGTAAAGAAAATTGAAAATCGCTCGAAAGAAAAATTGAGAGGAATTTTCAATTTTTCTTTCCCGATTTATGACGGAGTAAGCGACCGAAGGAAGCGCACCGATGGAGTAACATCGGGAAATTTAAAAAAATTTAAAAACCTCGAAATAAAGATCATGAATAGCTTTGGCAAAATATTTAAAATTACCACCTTCGGGGAATCCCACGGGAAAGCAATCGGTGTCATCATAGACGGCTGTCCTGCGGGGCTGGCCGTTGACATAGACTTTATACAAAGCGAACTGGCCCGTCGTCGCCCCGGACAATCCGCCATTGTCACCCAGCGAAAAGAAGCCGACGAAATGGAAATCCTGAGCGGTATTTTTGAAGGCAAAACCACCGGCACCCCGCTGATGATGCTGATTAAAAACAAAGATGCCCGGTCAAAGGACTATTCCCACATTGCGGAAAAATACCGTCCTTCCCACGCCGATTTTACCTACCAACAGAAATATGGTTTCCGGGATTATCGGGGCGGTGGACGTAGTTCTGCCCGCGAAACGGCCGCCAGAGTAGCCGCCGGGGCCATTGCCAAATTATTGTTAAAAAAACAAGGTATTCACATCACCGCGTACGTCAGTCAGGTAGGTCAGTTGAGTTGTTCGTCCGACTATCAGCAACTGGATTTTAGCCAGATTGAAAAAACGTCCGTTCGTTGTCCGGACCTGACCACGGCGGAAGCGATGATTGATTTAATTAAAAAAATAAAAAAGCAGGGCGATACGATTGGTGGCGTCGTGACGGGCGTCATACAAGGCTGCCCGGTGGGATTGGGAGAACCTGTTTTTGATAAACTGCACGCCGTGTTAGGGAGTGCCATGCTGGGCATCAACGCCTGCAAAGGTTTTGAATATGGCAGTGGTTTTGACGGCGTGACGATGCGGGGATCGGAGCACAATGATGTTTTTGAAAATAAAGATGGAAAAATTACCACGACGACCAATTACAGTGGTGGCGTTCAGGGTGGTATTACCAACGGGATGGATATTTATTTCCGGGCCGCCTTTAAGCCGGTGGCGACCATTATTCCGGAACAGCAGAGCGTGGATACGAGTGGTGAGGCGACTAAAGTAAGTGGGAAAGGGCGTCACGATCCGTGCGTGGTGCCACGGGCGGTACCGATTGTGGAAGCGATGGCGGCGTTGGTGGTGGCGGATTTTTTATTGTTGCAACGGAGGATGACGGGGGCAGTGGTTGAGGGAGAGGTTTAGCAGTGATATTGGAATATTGGATATTGAATGTTGGATATTGGATATTGAATTTTCCTGTGACTGGAACACTTTATTTATCACAGTTATCGTGGTTTATTGGGCTAAAAACCAGAAGAACGAAAAGCTTTAAACATGTTTCATGAATTAAGTCTATTATCTTCACGATAAAAGATATACACGGTAAAGAATCTCTGCGTTCTCTGCTCCTCTGCGCGAAAATCACTTTTTAAAGTAGAATCAATAAAGCAAGGTTGAATAAGGAGATTAAGTTATGCAGTTTAATTTTAGCCCTTAATTCAAAAAATAAATACAAATCAAATCCTTATTGATGAATAAAATATTAGCCTTCCTCATCTTTAGTATTACTTCAGGTCTTTTTGGTTGTAAAACGAAGGTCCCGCAAGCAGTATTTAATTGCAATCTGACCGGCGCGGAAGAGATGCTGTCCGAAAAATGTCAGCCGAAAATGGATTGTTCTTTTGTGGTGCATAAAAAGGGAGCCATTCAGGCGGAGTATTACAACGAAGTAATGACCTCGGCGATGGTTAAAAGTGGCGATCAAATGGTTTTCAGTATGGACCGGAAATACCAGGACAATCCCATGATTGCGGATGATGAATTTTCAGAAAAATTATTCTTTTCCATTCCGGCGGGAAAGACCAGTTTTCATTTGGAAGGCCAGGATTTAAAAAATGCGGAGATGGTTTTTGCCACGCTCGCCTACTCCAGGGACGGTGGCTATTATCCGGTTCTGGAAGGTTGTATGGAGGGAAACTTACAGGAAGACGGAAAATGGCTGGTGCAGGGATTAATTACCATCACCACCCGGACGCAGCGAAAAATTGTCAAGGCGATCCGGGCAACTTATCGGGTGCAGTAAACACTTGTCTGAGCTATTTTTTACAAAATTGTATGCTAGTGCCTCGGGCATAAATTAATTGAGTACATGGACTGGTTATTTTTCAACTGCTCTTCTTTAGAAAATTCCTCATTATGCTACGGCATAACTCCGGATTTTCTGCCTCGATCAGTCGAAAAATACCATCACTCCATATACTCACTAACTTACTGCCCGAGGCACTAGTACACCGTAAAATAAATTCTGTCCCTTTTGAATTTATTTTACGGTGCAATAATACTGATTTACATTTTCACCACCTTTCCAATTCCTTTAAGTTGGTTATCCGTGGTCAGGATTGAAATATAATATAAACCAGGAAGCAGATTGCTAATATCACAATTAATTGCTACCTCTCCACTACCTGTTTTTTGAAAGACTAATTTTCCATTTTGATCAATAATGTGAACAATGTAATTTCCTGATAAGCCGTGAATACTGAAATCACTTGTTGTTATAGTTGGTTGTATTGTAATTTTTTTGTCTTGTAAAGTCTCCTCTATACTGACTATTTCCAAACAATCCTCACCTATAACAAAAGTCTCGCACAAAGTTGTTTCCGGTGGACAGCCTTCATTAACGGCACAGATTTCATACGTCCCTGGTTCACTGACATCAAAATTATATGCTACACTCGTTAACTGAAATTCATCATTTACGTACCAGTCAAGCAGTTCCTCACCCGTGGCAATAAGGTCATAATCTGAACAGGATTGTTGTTCGATTGCTACGTTGAAATCACATTCATCAAAACAATCCGGGCTAACGACAATCGTATCGCAAACGAAAACGCCTTGTGGACAATCCGGCGTTTCGATACCAGCGCAGATTTGGTAGGTGCCAGCTTCGGTTGGATCGAAGTCAATCCCATGAAAGAAGCTGATAAATTCATCATTAATAAACCAGGATACTTGTTGTTCACTGGATTCGAAAATTTCGTAGGTGTCGCAGTCAATTTCATTGATCGCAATACCAACTGCGCAATCATCCTCCATACAATCTTCCGTTACTACAAAAGTTTCGCACAACGTTGTTTCTGGCGGGCAACCTTCATTAACCGCACAGATTTCGTAAGTCCCTGGTTCAATGGCGTCAAAATAGTATTCAACATCCGTTAACTGAAATTCACCATTTACATACCAGTCAAGCAGTTCTTCGCCCGTAGCAAAAAAGTCATAGTCTGAACAGGATTGTTGTTCGATGGCTATATTGAAATCACAATCATCAAAACAGTCCGGGCTAACAATAATCGTATCGCAAACAAAGGGGCCTTCAGGGCAATCTGACGTTTCATAATATCCGCAGATTTCATACGTCCCTGGTTCACTGGCGTCAAAGTCAATCGCCCCGCCACTTTGATAAAATTGTCCATTGACCGTCCACTGAAGTTCAATTTCGTTTTCTTCAAAAAAAGTAAAAGAAGAACAAGAATGTTGTTCGTAGTGCGTATTTATAGTGCAGTCTTGAGAAGGTAACAGATTTGATATTAATAAAGAAATAATGCAGAAAAGTAGTTTTAATGAGTTCATTGATCGTAGAAAAATTAAGTAAAATAAGATGTTCTCGACTACTAGACACAATATCGTGCCTATTCGCTGCATCTGATCTCATTTTTTTTGGAATTCTCAATTGGTTAAATATGCGAATCAGGAGTTCATAGATTTACGACATCATTCTAATTTACATGGGTGTTTTTGCTATTTGCTTTTGGCCATTGGCTATTTGCGCTCTTTTATTGCGATTGAAGGGAGCAAATAGCCAGAACCAAGCCACAAGAAGATAAGCTGTTCAATTTACCCTATGAACAGAAGAAAATGAAAAAGCTAAAATTCATGGAAACCTCAAATAAAAAATGCAGTCATTTTTTCTGACTAATTGTACACCGTAGCAGGAAGCATCTTTCAGAGACTTTTTTATCATAGATTAGAGATCCAACTCCTGATTCACATTAATTATTAAAAAACACTCCTCATCCTCAAACGCCCACCGCTTCTCTTTTCAGTTTTCCGGAAAGCTCAATTCCCAGATAATGATCAATAATTTTCCGGAACAGATAGATGAGCGGCGTCAGCAGGATGGCCACGACCAATTTATAGGTATAATTTACAGTTCCCACTGCCAGAAAAAGACTCATTTCCCACTGTGGTGGTCCCAGAACAAACGCTACGTACAAGACGATAAAACTGTCAAAAAACTGTGAAAACAAGGTGGACCCTGTCGCTCTCAGCCAAATCTTTTTTTCTCCGGTAAGCCGCCTGAATTTTTCAAAAACCAAGGCATCCAGCACCTGTCCAACCAGAAAAGCCAATATCGATGCGACAATTATCCACGATCCCTGCCCAAAAATAGTAGCGTAAGCTTTTTGCATATCCGGTACGCCCTGTTTTGCAAAATCTTCCACCCAAAAGTCCGCCGGTACCAGATATATCGACCCGATAATGATCAGAAATGCGTAAAATATCAATCCCGCCGTGAGATAAGACAATAATTTAACAACTTTTTTCCCAAAATATTCATTGATAATATCCGTAGAAATAAAGACAACCGGCCAGATCAGTACACCGGCCGACAGCATGAGTGATCCCTGGTGACCGAATAAATTCCAGTTAAGGGCATTCATTCCCAGCGTAGCCTCAAAAGCAAAAATCTTGATCCCGATAAACTCTGCAATCAGGGCATTGGTCATAAAAAAACCGGCCAGCATGAGTAGTAGCTTTACCGGTTTTTGTAGAATTAATCGTTTCATCAACTTGAAAATATCAGATTGTTAACCTTTCCGGTCCTAAATTCGGAGAATCCCAGACATAGATAGTAATTAATCTCCGAATTTTCAAAGTAAAACATAAATTTACTACTATATTTGTTACCCTAATACCTTCGAATCAACTATGGCAAAGATTTCAATAAATTTAAAAGACGGGACCGCTAAAAAAGAAGATACGCTGATTGTCGGTATTGATTTAGGCACCACCAATAGTCTGGTAGCTTACATGAACGACGGAAAACCCGTAGCCGTTAAAAATAAAAAGAACCAAAATACCCTCGTTCCTTCTATCATCCATTTTTTACCCAATGGTCAGAAACTGGTCGGAAACGATGCCCGGGAAAAACTCCGTACGGATCCGGCCAACACCATCTATTCCGTCAAAAGATTAATGGGAAAATCCTACAACGACCTTTCTGCCGTTTCTGAATATCTGGGCTACGAGGTGCTGGACGATGATACGGAAAGTCTCGTAAAAATCAGGGTAGGTGACACTTTTTATACCCCCGTTGAACTTTCTGCCAACATCCTTTCCGCTCTAAAAAACACCGTAGAATCAGCACTCAATCAAGCGGTAAGCAAAGCCGTGATTACCGTTCCTGCCTACTTCAACGACGCTCAGCGTCAGGCTACCCGTGACGCGGGTAAACTGGCCGGACTGGAAGTGCTGAGAATTGTCAACGAACCAACGGCGGCCAGCCTCGCTTACGGTCTGGGACTCGAAGAGGAGGAAGCTAAACTGATCGCCGTTTATGATCTGGGGGGCGGAACCTTCGATATTTCAATTCTGCAAATTCACGATGGTATCTTCGAGGTATTATCTACCAATGGAGACACCTTTCTGGGAGGAGATGATATTGACCGGTTACTGATTGATTACTGGTTGAAAATCAATGGAAGAGATCAACAGGATTTTATTGTTGATAAGAAAAAAGGACAGGAACTTCGCCTGATCGCAGAAAGGGCTAAAAAGACCTTGTCTTCGCAACTATTGTTCAAAGAACGGTACGACGGAATGAACTGTCAGATAGCCCGCGAAGTCTTTGACCAGTTAATTGAACCGTTAATCAACCGGACACTGGACAAATGTAAGTCTGCGCTCAAAGACGCTGGCAAAACTATTTCAGATATTCAGCACGTGGTCATGGTCGGTGGCAGCACCCGGATACCGCATATCAAAGAATCCGTCAGTAATTTTTTCCAGCAACCGCTGTTCGACGAACTCAATCCCGACGAAGTGGTTGCCCTCGGTGCGGCGGTTCAGGCCGATATTCTGGCGGGTAACCAAAAGGGAATGTTACTGCTCGATATTACGCCACTCTCTTTGGGTATTGAAACGGTAGGTGGATTAATGGATGCAATTATTCCGCGCAATTCGAAGGTGCCTTCCCGTGCTGCCAGACAATATACTACGTCGGTCGATGGTCAGGTAAATCTGAAAGTAGCCGTTTATCAGGGCGAACGGGACCAGATTGCCAACAACCGGAAACTGGGCGAATTTATCCTCAAAGGTATTCCGCCCATGCCCGCCGGACTCCCTAAAATTGAAATCATCTTTGCCATTGATGCCGACGGAATTCTGCGGGTGACCGCCAGGGAATTGCGTTCCGGCGTGGAACAGGAAATTGAAATCAAATCCCAGTACGGCATCAGCGAAGAGGACATGGCTAAGATGCTTATGGACAGTATCACCAATGCCGAAGCTGATCTGAAAATCCGTTCGTTGCTGGAAGCCCGAAACGAGGCCAACAACGTGGTGCTGGCTACGCAAAAATTCCTGGAGCAAAACGATCAGATTTTATCGGATGATGAAAAAAATAAAACACGCGCGCTGGCCGAATCGCTGAAGGCATCGATTAACGGAGAAGATAAAGATCTCATCAACAAAGCAATGGCGGATCTCAACGATTATACTACTCCGATCGCTCACCGCGCCATGGATGTACACGTCGCCGATGCCATGCGGGGAACCAATCTGAAGGATAAGTAACGATCAAATAATAACTTCCACATCTGTGGCTAAAAGAATTTAAGCTATACTTCGTTAAAAAGCCTCGCCATAGCTAGGCTATTTCTACGTTTTTTAACTCGTCTAGCTTAAATTCTTCCTAGCCAAGATGACGGACTTATTAATTGGTCGTTACTAAGGAAAAATAGAAATTTCACTTTTCATCGTAGGTCTGTCAGCGGATAGCCCCGATTATTGGTTTTACCTGTCCCTTGCCTTACTCCGTTACAATCCCTATCTTTGAGATATGAACCGATGCCTTTACACAATACTCTTTCTTGGGATGATTTCCTGTTCTCTGACCGCTCAAATCCGGGAAAAACTGGAAGAAGAAATCGGGAAGATTATTTTTTATGATACGGAAATAAGTTTTAAAAATACGCCTGCTTATCTGATCGGAGTTCAGTTGGGAGACTCCTCTTTTGTTTTTCCTTACGGGAATATATCCAAAACGCAGGGCGCTCCGCAATCCGATCAGCTCTTCGAAATCGGGGGACTTACCAAATCATTTACCGCTTTAATTGCCGGAATTTTGATGAACGAGGGACGACTGCATCCCGATTCTTCGCTCAACCATTATTTGCCCGCCCACTTCCGGAATCCTACGGCGGGAGCGGTCAGCATTCTGGATTTGGTACAACACACTACCGGACTACCCCGCCTGCCGGATGGTATCGGACTGAAAGAAAAAGATCCCGCCAACCCTTTCGGTCATTATACCAAAAATGACCTGCTTAATTATTATCTGGAAGTTGATTTTAATCTAATCAAAACCAACACTAAACCATCCAGAAGACGTTCCAAAAAACAATATAAATACAGTCATACCAATTATGCTTTACTGGAAATCGCTCTCGAACTGGCTGCTGATCAAACCTACGAACAACTCCTGACAAAATATATTTTCCAGCCTTGCGACATGCAACAATCCGGGGTCCATGATTTCACCACCGAAAACCGTAACAGAATAGTCAGAGGATACAGTCTGGGTGGTCAGCCTACTCCACCGTGGCAAATGCGCTCTTTTGCTGGTAGCGAAGGCATCAAATCTTCGATGGATGATCTCTTAAAATATATGCGGGCCAGCCTTAAAAATAAAACCCATCAGCTGGGACCGGTACTCGCCCACAACCAGCAACCACTCGTTGCAACGGATATGGCCAAACATATTTTTGGTGGAAACGGATGGCACGTCATCACCAATAAAAATTATTACGATGTGATCATGCATGCCGGCAGTACCACGGGCTACCGCAGTTTTATGGGCTTCGTATCTGAAAGCGAAACCGGCGTGGTTATCCTGGCCAACAGTCCTCACAGCATGAATGGACTGGGTTTGCTGATTTTAAGAATGATTAACAATAACTGGAAAAGAACTAGAAACGGGATGAAAACGGGAGGGAATTGAGTAAAGGCGTATCTGGACGGGGATGGCTAAACTAACAGGTTTGAGGGGAAGGCGCATCTGGACGGGACGTCCAAACTAACAGGTTTGAGTTTTTGAGTTTTTGAGTTTTGAGTTTTGGGTGATGTAAGCGTAAAAAAGCGTATCTGGACGGGGACGTCCAAACTAACAGGTTTGAGGGGAAGGCGTATCTGGACGGGACGTCCAAACTAACAGCTTTGAGGAAGAAAGTCTATCTGGACGGGGACGTCCAAACTAACGGTTTTGGGTTTTGAGTCTTTCAATGCTAAAAGCAAGGTGAAAAATCATAAAATCTCCCCTTGGGGCCGGGGTAAAATTTTTTGATTTTTCACCGTTTTGAGTTTTGGGGTTGAGGTTGAGGTTGAGGTTGAGGTTGAAGTTGAAGTTGAGTTTTGAAGTTAAGTTCTAAAGTTTCGGGTCTTAAGATCGCAGACCATACCTTATTCGATCGCGGGCATTATTCATTTTTCATTTTTCATTAAAAAATTATTCATTCTCACAAAAATATGCATCTCTTAGCATTCCGGAAAATTCCCAATAGCAAACAGACTTTATTCCTGTCTTATCTTCCATTAATTTATTAACTTCGCCGTAGTTTTTTTATAAAAATATCGCTTCCGTTCAATGACTGGATCAGTGGTACCCAATTTCAAAATATCTGTTTTCATGAAAAAAATATTAGTTGCCAACCGGGGAGAAATTGCTTTGCGAATTATGCGTACCGCCAAAAAAATGGGCATCAAAACGGTCGCGGTCTATTCGGAAGCAGAT
>CAKZUV010000330.1 GCA_937921555.1 uncultured Saprospiraceae bacterium | reverse complement strand
AAATCAGCGGACAATTGTCCTTTGTCCCAGTCGAATACACCCCGGCCTTTCAGACCTCCCGGTGTCAGGATTAACAGGTCGTGCAGCGTATAATTTCCATCCGCAAAAATTTTAAACCCTTTGTCTTTAACGCTGAGATACATACTGTCTTTATACGGCTGCCAGTTGATGGCTACCTCTTCACCAAATACCTGAGGCTTTTCACTGCCAGCTACTTCAGACGCTTCCAATTCAAATTTATGAGCAGTTGAAATGAGTTGGTGAGGCTTCAGAATAATATCGTCTGACTCCAACGTTGCCCCCTGATAATTGATAGTTCCTTTAGCTGTAAAACCATTGTTATTCAGACTGGCTGCTCCCTGAAAATTTCCTTTATTACCGTAAGCAGGATATCCTTCGGCGGGACTGCTGACTTCCATTCCAAGCGATCCGTCTTTTTGTAATTTTACTGTTTCTGCGATTTCCGGCAGGATGCCCGCCGAGACCAGATTTCCTTTAAAGTTTAAATCTTCCGGTTGCAGCTGATCCAGTCCGTTGAGATGAAATTTATCCAATGATACGAAGAAAGAATCTCTGGAATAACTTCCTTTCTGTGTTTCGGGACGATCATAAAAAAGATAAGATTTCCCGTTGCTGTTAAAAGATGGAAACATTTCAATGTCTTCTTTTCCACTTTTATTGTCAGGCGCATCAATTAATAAAACGCCCTGTACGTGTTCGATGCGTGAAGCGATGGATTCGGCTTTAAAACCTCCTTTGCCATCCTTGACATTTGTAACTGTAAACAAATCAAAATACCGGACAGAATCCATTACCAGCTGATTGGGTTGATACTCAAAATCAAAATCTTTTCCCTCGAAACTTGAGTATCCCGCAAATACTTTCCCGTCGAAACTAAGGTTGCGATCTTTTTTGAGCAGCAGTTGTTTTTTGTAGGGTTTGGCCGCTACCTTTTGCCGGTCACTGAACTCAATCGTACTCACCTGATCTACCACAATCTCATTCGTTTGAATATTCAACCGGGCGTTCGTATCGTCCGATTCACTGTAAAACCGAATCAGGTCATAATCCCGTAAAGACTGTGCAGCGTCCGCAAAATGCACCAACCGTTCTTTGATAGTAATGGTTTCTGCTTTTGGTTGGAACAGAATAAATCCAGAAGCAACCATCTCGTAAAGTAACGCGCGGATATTATCCACAGAAAAATTTGGATTAAGTGCTTTTGCGAAAGTATTGGCATTGATTGTATCCGCGTTTGTTTTGTCCCGTAATAATTTCAGAGTGGCAATTGGATTTCGATCGGCCACGTTTTGCAATTTCCGGTACGTCTGAATATTGAAAAAATCCTTTGATTCAAACATCACTTTTTTATTGCTGTTGCCAATCCGCGGATTCTTCTGGTTGATGGACAACTGATCGGTGCCGATGATCCAGGAGATTTTGTTGGTATAAATGTTCAAGCCCTGATAAGATGCAAAAAACGGCGCTTTATTTTCGGGTAGGTTACCAATGGATAATTCCAGCGCCGCCGTATTCAGGTCATAGCGAAGATTGGTGGAAGGGTGCGTAAGGGCATCATTTTTCAGATATAAATCTACCGCTACTCCACTGGCTGCAATTTGCTCATTACTGGTCAGTGCAAATTGTAATCCTTCCGCTTTTACAGATTTATTATTTTGTGGATCGCTGATGACTAACCGGGCTGGTTGAAGATCATTTCCGTAGGCCAGGATTTTTTGTCCTTTTAGTTTTAGTCCGCCGCTGAGGTGCACCCGGTCATTCAGTTGATCTATTGTCAGGTTCTGCTGGTGAGAAGTAAACCGGGGATAAGATGCCGCCACTGATTTACTGGAACTTAATTTAGTTTCAAAATTACCGGCAATTTTTTGGTTGGGAAACAGTTTATCGTGTTGTAAAAATACAGTATCAATTTTTACCAGATTTCCTTTTAAGCGGATGGTATAATTTTCCAGAGTACAACGAATATCCGGATTTTCCGGAGCATTCCATTCAATAGTTCCACCCTTTCCTTTCCATATTTTTGATTCCGGATAGAAATAGCCACTGGTAGCATTGATGGCAATTTGTTTATCTTTCTTAATGTTTACCAGGTGACCCGATTTGACAAAAACAAAAAATTTCCCGTCACTATTTCCCAGGTGAAACTTTCCGTCTTTGAGCAGCCAGGCTTTGCCTTTTTGTCCGGAAACAAAAGCGCCATCGGAAAATAGTGTCGAAGAAAAATCTACATAGTTTTTGAATTGTTTTGTCCTTTTTTTAAAATCATTAGTCAGCACCTCCGTTAAAACCTGATGCCATTCGGTAAATAAATGTTTTTCGTTATTGCCTTCTTTTATAAATAGTAAACTGGTCAGATAGTCTTTAAAAACGGGATTAGGCGTGATTCGTTGTTCCAACATTTTATTGCTTACCGCAATAATTGTATTTACTTCTGTTTCTGTAAAAACACCCCGGTTAAAGTATTTTTCGAAGGAATTAAAAGTCTCGGTAATCACCTGATTATTAGACTTTTTCATAAAAGCTTCCAACTCCTTGATAAAAACATCCCGGTCGCCAGAAAAGCTGTTTCCATCTTTTGCAAAACTAAAACTTGTTAATAACAATAAAAATACAAATGTCATCAAAAATGACAGTGGTCGAGAAAAGCGTGGTATGTCAGTGCCCTTACCAGTTAGTAATTTCATGATCGTACGTATTAACAGCGATCGGGGACAAAGCTTTTTAGGTAAATTAAATACAGGAGGGATAAGTCAGGAGGGAAGATTTTGATCTTAACCCTACTATCTGAAAATTACTAATCAGATAGCTGGGAAAGATCTTATAGAAAACAGGGAGGGGAAAGGGGAAAAATTTTTCAAAATTGATAAAGGGAGATATTGCGTACGAGGGTCGAACGGAGGGAAAACACAATATACTTTTGGTTTGAGTAAATACAACTAAGGGAAAGGGAAAAGGTTGTTGTATTCTAATCGTCTAATGTTGTAACAAAGATAAGTCTATTCTTTGGTTACACGCTATACCGTAGTAAGGGTAGTTTTGGAATTATTACATAAATAATATGTATTAGACTATTGGTCAGCAATTTAAACTTGTCAATTAAAATAATTAAGACAGAGAGACGGATTGTATTTATTTTAAACGGGGAACTTTTTGTAAAAGATACTGTAGAAAACAGATACTGATTGCTAAAAAACAATAAGTGTGTGACAGATTTGAGACTTACCCGTTTACCATTCTCTATTTTCAAACTTCCACTACTCCACTGTCTCCGCCGTTAATTTTTCCACCGATGCTTCCAGAACTTCCAGACATAAATCAATTGTTCTCAGATGGCTTCTAAAACTCAGGACCGCTAACCGAATCCAAAAGACACCTTTTATACTGGTAGAAGACAAATATACCCGGCCATCTTTACGTACCTCTTCTACCAACCGCGCATTAAAGGTGTTGGCCTCTCCATTTTCCGGAACATACCGGTAAATCATCACCGATAATTCCGGCACCGGACCAACCTCGAATCCCCGTTTTTGAATCTCTGCATGAAAATACCGGGTCAACCATATTTTCTCACTCAACGCCGCTTTAAAGGGTGCGAGTCCGAAAAGCTGCAATGGCAACCACAATCGCATTCCGCGAAAATGTTTTGTTAATTCCGGTGACAAATCCGCCGGAGAAGGTTCTTCCACTTCTTTGACAACATCCTGCATATAATTGGCCAGGTAATAATGTGTATTTTGTAAGGCCTCTACATTTTTAATTAAAATTGCTCCTGTTCCGTACGCCAGAAACAATCCTTTGTGCGGATCAATGGTCACCGAATCGGCGCGTTCAATTCCTGCAAAATTAGCTTTGACTTCATCAGCCAGCAAAAAGAATCCTCCGTAGGCAGCGTCCACGTGCAACCACATCTGATGAGCCTCCGCCAAATCTGCAATGGCAGGCAACGGATCAATCACGCCGGTGTCGGTGGTTCCGGCGGAAGCCACAATCATAAAAGGTTTGAATCCCTCGGCGAGGTCCTGCTCTATTTCACGGGCAAGGGCAACTTCGTCCATTCTGAATTTTTCGGTAATCGGAATATAGGAAATTCTGGCTTCGCCCAATCCCGCAATGCGGATGGCTTTCTGGACAGAATGGTGAGCCTGCTCGGTCAGATAAATTACACTGTTTTCGATGTCCCGGGCTTTGATCTTTTTGGCATCGCGGGCGGTGGTAACAGCTACCAGGGTCGCAATGGAACCTCCCGAAGTCAGATTACCCAAAGCTGTTTTAGGGAAACCAACCATTTCACACATCCAGCGAATCAACAGATTTTCGATGCGGACTGCTCCCGGACTGGCGAAGAAAATTCCGGCGTAACGATTGGTGATGTCCGCCAGATAATCGCCTAGTGCGGTCGGAAACAAACCACCACCAGGGATGTACGCCAGGTGTCCTCCGGAAGCAGGATTCAGGGCTGGCGTATCCACTTCTTTTTCAATCACCGCCAGCAACTCGTCTATTTTCCGGGGATGATCCACAATGGGTAGTGCCAGAATTCCCTCTCCTTTTGCGGTGGTTTCATTCCACGCCTTAAGCGTTTCTATTTCTGATAAAAAATTTTCTGCGTATTGGTTGACCGCTCCGGTCCATCCTTTGCGGGTGTCCGCATTGGGTTCCAGTAAGCGGGCTTTTTGTTCTAGTTCGAGAATTTTATCACGCATGTTGGGGAGTTGAGTTGTTTAGTTTCAAAGGTAACGATTTATAGGTTTACAAAAAAAAGAGTTGCCTGAAATTAAATTTCCTGCAACCCTTTCTGGTTATCTGTTGTCTGTTATGATGGCAGGTCTATTTTAATATTCCAATTTCAAACTACGGACCTGCGCGGGAACCGGATGGGACGCCATCCGGCCTTTTTATTCAATGATTTTGATGAGTGTACCGCTCGTTAGTTGATCCGTTAGTTCCATTCCATTGAGGATGGCATGTTCTCTTTTTCCTGCGGACGTATTGATCCCGTATCCTTGTAAAACAGAACTAAAATTACCCGGTTTGCTAACGGTTTTGATCCGGATACGTTTAGGTTGCACGTTGATTTTTGCCGGATCGGTCAGTTTATCAAAACTTTGCATGGTGGACTTAAAAGTATTCCGAAAGGCAGCAAAAGTAGCAGCCTGTGACACGCCATAAATCTGCAGCAGTGTATTGTTGTAATTAATGATATAATTCAGAATCCGGATAGATTGGCTGGCGTCCTGCTGGTTTGCCTGATCGGCCACGAGTGCGATGGCCGGGTATCCGTTTACGGTTCCATTTTCGGAAGAAACCAGCGTCAAGCTATTCTGGCTGATAAAATTTTGTGCCGCTTCTTCGAGGGTTTTCCCCTGAGCCAGGGTCAAAGCCATCATCGCCTTACCGTTGGGTTCGGCCATTTGAAATTGTGAGGGAGAATTGGCATGTCTCCAGCCGTTGGGAATGGCAAATTGAAATTTCATGACGGGATGGTAAAAACGATTATTTTCCACGTATCCGCCTTTAGGGTCTTCTCCGTAGACCAATCCGTCGATCATCCGCAGATAATTATCTCTCTCTACCGCAAATTGTTTGGTCGGATATTTGGCCTGTTCAATTTCCGTTAATTGCTTAACGTTATTGTACCGGTCACCCGGATCAGGATGCGTGCTCATAAAAGTAGGAATACTTTCAGATTCGGTTCCTTCACGCATACGGCTGAGGGTTTTAAAAAATCCCGCCATATATTCCGAATCGTAGCCCACTTCGGTAGAATAACTGACGCCCAGCATATCAGACTGACTTTCTGCGTCCCGTCCGAATTTTAAAAATAACAAACCCATACCTTGCTGAATCTGCTGAAAATTATTTCGCACATCGGGCGATAAAACTACGCCGGCAATTAATCCAACCTGCCCCAGCATTTGTTTGCTATACTGCTTGGCCGAATGACGGGCGGTGATATGTCCGATCTCGTGTCCCAGGACTCCGGCAAATTCAGCCTCATTATTAAAATGTGCCATAATGCCCCTGGTAAAATAAACATAGCCACCAGGAACGGCAAAGGCATTGACCACCGGAGAGTCAAGAATTTTAAATTCGTAATTCAGATGCGGACGGTGAGAAATACGCGCCATTTCCTGTCCTTTTTCGTCGATAAATTTCTGCATCTTTTCATCCTCATACAAACCATATCCAGCAACAATAGCAGGATCGCTTTCTTTGCCAAGTGCAATTTCTTTTTGCTCAGACATAAAGTTCAATTCCTTTTTTCCGGTGACAGGATTGGTCCGGCAACCGGATACTGAGAGCA
>CAKZUV010000329.1 GCA_937921555.1 uncultured Saprospiraceae bacterium | reverse complement strand
GGCGAGGATAAGTGCTTGATATTGTGGACGATGCTCATTTTTCTTTGCGTAGCCGTAGCTACGGAAATAAAAATAGCAGAAGATCCACGTTATCAATGACTTATTCGTAGCCATTGTGCTTCATTTTTAAACAGCTTCTTAGCATCAACATCAACCAATTTTTCTCTTATGGCTGCGAAGCAATCTAAAAAATCAAAGAAAGTAAAGGTCGCAAAATCTTCCGGAACAAAAAAAACGCTCAAAAATAAATCAGCCGGCTCGGGACGAATCATTCCTTTGTTAATTGTGCTGGTGGTCACACTGGTCGTTTTTATTCCTTCTCTGGCCAACGACTTCGTCAACTGGGATGATGATGTCAATATTATCGAAAACGTCAATCTCGAAGTATTTAACTGGGAAAGCGTCAAAAATATTTTTCACCCCATCAAAGGTCACGTCATCGGAAATTATAATCCACTGACCATTTTTACCTTTGCCGTAGAAAAGCATCTCGTCGGGCTGGACGCTACGCTCTACCACGTCAACAATCTCATTCTACATCTTATTTGTACCTTTCTGGTTTACCGGCTGATGCTGTTATTGCGGTTGAGTCCGATGGCGGCCATGTTGGTGGCACTCTTGTTTGGTATTCATCCGATGCGGGTCGAAAGTGTGGCGTGGATTACCGAAAGAAAGGATGTTTTGTTTGGTGCCTTCTATCTGGGAGCACTCTGTCTTTACGCACGGTACGTGGCCGAAGGTCTGAAAAACAAAAAACTGGTCTGGATTGCATTGGGATTGTTTGTATTGTCTTTATTGTCAAAAATTCAGGCCGTCGCGCTGCCCCTGACGATGCTGGCCGTTGATTATTATTTTAAAAGACCATTGAATTTTAAATTAATTATTGAAAAAATACCGTTCTTTTTACTATCCCTGCTTTTTGGATTATTGGGAATCTACACCTTGTCCTTGCAGGGCAGTCTGGCAGACGACGTGACGCAATATAGTTTTTTTGACCGGTTATTAATTGGTGCGTATTCCTGGATTGTTTATCTCATCAAAGCGGTTATTCCGTATAAAATGGTGGCGCTCTATCCTTATCCAAAATATCTAACCTGGCAGTTTTACGTGGCACCTTTTATTGCACTCGGTACCGTGGGTGCAGCTTTCTGGGCTTACAAAAAAGAAATGACCGGTATTGTTTTTGGTTTTTTAGTTTTCTTTTTCAACGTTGTCTTTATGTTACAAATACTCGGAGCGGGGCAGGGCTTTCTGGCGGACCGTTTTACCTATATTCCCTATCTCGGGTTATTTTTTCTGGCGGGTTATTATTATGATAAATTAAACAAAAAAGACGTAAAAAAAGCAAATATATTAAAATACACTTTATTCGGTGCGCTGGCCATTTATGCTTTTTTGAGTTTTCAGCAAATCGGAACCTGGAAAAACGGGGAAACGTTGTGGACCCACGCCATCAATAATCTGGAGGCCACTACCCTGCCCTACAGCAACCGTGGTTTTTATTTTCGAAATAAAAAACAATTTCAAAAGGCGCTCGCAGATTACAACAGCGCGATTGGTTTAAATACCAACAAAGGAGATTTATTCAACAGTCGTGGCAAGACTTATTTTGATATGAATAACGTTGCGCCCGCCATTGAGGATTATCGCCGGGCCATTACACTCGATAATACAAAAGCCGAATATCACGTCAATCTGGGTGCGGCCCTGGGTGCGCAGGGCAACATTCCCGCTGCCCTTCAGTCACTCAATGCCGGCATCGCAGCCGACCCGGATTTTGCGAATGCCTACCTCAACCGGTCTCTCGCCTACAGCCAGCAAAACCAATTTCAGAAAGCTTTGCAGGACATCAACAAGTACCTGGAGCTAAAACCCAATAACTCAGAAATGTGGTACGAAAAAGGACTGATCAGCCGGATCACCGGAAGGAATCCCGAAAGTATTCAGGCGTTTACCCGGGCCATTCAACTCGATCCCGGTCGTGGTATTTTTTATTACCAGCGCGGACGTACCTACGCGGGCAGCAATCAGCCGGACGCAGCAAAACGCGACTTATTACAGGCACAACAAATGGGCGTAACGATTGAAGATGATATGAAAAGATATTTGCAATAATACAATTTCCGCATACATAGCGGTACCCACTTTTCAGAATTTTTATTTACTAACTCGTAGAAAGTACAGTTAGTTTTGGTTGTAAAATTCGGATACGTTCCGGATTTTACCGCTCGCCCGCTTTCGTCGCTTCCGCTTCCATTTTTTCATTAAAAATATAATCCAGCGGTTTTCCGTCAATGACTCCGGGTACTGAAACATTCAGAATACGGGCCAGCGTAGGAGCAATATCCACCACGCCGGCAGACTGATCGAAAGCCTGTGATTTTACTTGTGGTCCCATAAAAATGATCGGAACATTGGTATCATAACTATACACCGATCCGTGACTCGTTCCGTTCGAGCCGCCGCCAACCAGGACATATTCTTCGAAACGGATTTTCATTTCCACCCCACGATCCGGACGATAATTGTTCCGGAAAAAGGAGATATCGCTTTTAGTATTGGTGGTCAATAAGAGTTCTTCCGGAAGATATACATCCGCCACAAACGGTAACGTATCGACGGCGTCCGCCAGCTTCTTTCGCAAATCTTTTTCGGTCATACCGATTCCCTTTGCTTCGGCGTAGTCAAGCGTAAATCCCTGATAGTTGGCAATTTTAACAAAGTCATTTTGCAATCCAAGTTCCCGTTGCAGGCGGGCTTCGATGGAGTCAATCATCGTTCCGTATTCGAGAGAAGTAATCCGTTGAGCATCAATCCCCCGCCGAACCAGTTCTTCCGGAATAGGCATCACACCATGATCAGCGGACAATGCCACGTAGTAATTTTCCTGACCGATTCGCTCGTCCAGATAAGCGAAGAAATTCCCCAGATACTGATCGAGTCTTAAATAGTAATCCTGCACTTCCTGACTGTAAGGTCCGTACTGATGACCGATTTTATCCGCTACCGAGCAACCAACAAATAACATATCCGGAATCTCGTCCATTCCCAATTTTTCATTTTCAATAATCGCTTTCGCAAATTCGAGCGTGTAGGCATCTCCCAGTGGAGAGTTCCAGAGCAACGGTCCTTTTCGTGCTTCGTAGGAAAAAGTAGAAACGGGTGGCAGGAAACTAAAAAGGGTATGCGGAAAAGTAGTTTTTTGTACACCCAGCTCGTACGGAAAATCATCTTCGCGGGAAGCACTATATTCTTCTTCGGGCAATAATTTACTCCATCCCCTTTCGAGGGAAGATTTCATCATTTCTTTGCCAATGTAATATTTGGTCCATTCCGGAAAATCAGATTTATAATACGTAGAAGAAACCATGCGGGTAGTGGGTTGATTAAACCAGAAGGCACGATCCGCATTTTTTCCGCCCATGAGTGTTGCCGAGCGATCCTTGAACGCAACCGAATACACCTTGGCATCGGAATGGACAGATTTCAGCCAGTCACCGAGAGCTGGCACGTCAAGATTAAAAGGGGATGATCCGTATATTTTTTGATCAGCATCTTCGAGGCCTACCAGCGTAGTAGAAGTATCAGTCACCGCGTACGCCATTTTAAAATCTGCTCCTCCGGGCGTGAAATAATTGTTTCCCATGATTCCATGTCTGACGGGATGACATCCGGTGGAGAGTGTCGCATGTCCGGGAGCCGTACCGGTAATGGCATGCTGATAATTTGCGTTGTTGAAGACAGCTCCCTCGTCGAGCAACCGTCGGAATCCGGCGTTGAACTGATCGCCAAAGCGATCAAGATATTCGCGTTGCATCTGATCGACGGAGATGAGAATGGCCAGGCGGGGTACTTCGATGTCTACACTGGTCCGGACGGATTGGGAGGATCGTTTGAGTGTATCACAGGCCAGTATGCTGAGAAGCATCAGAGCCGTAAGCAAGATAAGTTTCTTCATGGATTTTTATTTTTATCAAAGGTAGTTTTTTTGAGGCCGAGTTACAATGCCCCTTTTTTGGTACTTCCTTTTCTTGTATTTCGCTATAACTGGGGCAAGGCATCCCGGATAACTTTGGTGATGGCATCGGTTTCAATAAGAAATCCATCGTGGCCGGCTTCCGAAGGGATGGACCGGAACTGCGCGTTGGGCAGGTGTTCGGCGAGCATCTGCTGAAACGGTATGGGAATGAGCATATCAGATTCGATTCCAATTACAACCGCTGGCATGGTCAGCATTTTTAATGCATTTTCAATACCATTCCGGTTTCGACCGATGTTATGACTGTCCAGCGCTTTGAGCAGGTAGTAGTAGCATTGAGCGTAGAAGCGTCGCTCCAGTTTGATTCCCTGATACTGAACGTAGGAAGCGGCTTTGAAATCATCCGTTTTCTGATCGTCGGTATCCGTTTGTTGTTTGACGTAAGCCTGAATGGTCCGGTAACCAAGCAGGGCCTGGGCACGGGCAGCTTTGAGGCCGACAGCTCCGGCGCGGTCGTTGTTTTCCCGGAAGGTCGGATCGGCCATGAGCGCCATTCGTCCGGCTTCGTGCAACGCGATGGCCCACGCAGATTCGCGGGCAGAAGTAGCAAGAAGCACCATACTTTTCACCATATCTGGTTCTTTGAGTGCCATTTCAAGACACTGATGTCCGCCGCAGGAACCACCGATTAACAGCGCAAATTCGTCGATATTGAGATGATCTTTGAGCAATAAATTCACTTTGGCAATATCCCGCATGGTAAAGACCGGAAATTCCATGCCGTAGGTGATATTGTCTTTTGGATGGCGACTGCGGGGGCCCGTGGTACCATAACAGGAACCGAGCATATTGGCACAGACAATAAAGTATTTATCGGTATCAAAAAGTTTGCCCGGACCGAGAAGGTCGCCCCACCATTCCCGGATATCAGAATTGGCGGTCAGCGCATGACAAACCCAGATGACATTGTCGCGGGTCTTTTTGAGGGTACCGAAGGTATGATAAGCAATGGTTATTCCTGGTAACAATACACCGGATTCCAGTTGCACGGATTTTTCGTGTTGGTAATATTGAAGATCCTGAATATTTACGGGGATGGTATAAGTAGTCAATTATTATCGATGTTTGTTTTGTGTGGTAAAGATAATGATTTTTG
>CAKZUV010000328.1 GCA_937921555.1 uncultured Saprospiraceae bacterium | reverse complement strand
GAAGTGGTTTCTCACGATGCCAATTCTATTCTGTCCATTCCCGTGGATCATTCCAGTAAACTTTTACAGCTTTCAGATGGGGTAAGCGTAGTGGGGGTGGACGAGGCTCAGTTTTTTGATGATGGGATCGTAAGAGTCTGTCAGCAGCTGGCTATGCGAGGAACACGGGTGATCGTGGCGGGGCTGGATATGGATTTTCGCGGAGCACCTTTCGGTCCGATTCCAAATTTACTGGCCGTCGCCGAATACATTACCAAAGTACACGCGATCTGTCAGCACTGTGGCAACCTGGCAACCCATTCTTACCGGTTATCCGAAGATGAAGCTACGGTTGTTTTAGGGGAAAAAGACCGCTACGAAGCCAGATGCCGTACTTGTTATCACATGGGGAATATTCTGGATTTGCAGGTAAATGAAAAGTAGCTGCTTTTGCTGGTTGGCCGGTTAGCAGTTAGCCAGTTGGCTTCCCGCAAACGTAAAAAGTCGCCAGAAAAACACCAACTTTCTAACCCGCGAAGCAATTAAACACTTCAACGAGCGAAGCGCTTTAACATCAAAAAAATACTATGATCGTTTGCATAGCCGAAAAACCTTCCGTCGGGCGTGAAATCGCTCAGATTCTCGGTGCCCGCAGCCGGCGTGACGGCTACTACGAAGGGAATGGCTACGCGGTGACCTGGACGTTTGGTCATTTTTGTACCCTTAAAACCCCCGACGATTATACCCCGGACTGGAAGCGTTGGCAACTGCAGACACTGCCGATGATCCCCCCGAAATTTGAAATAAAATTAATTGGCAATAAAGGGGTCAAAAAGCAGTTTGGTATTATCAAAACCTTACTCAAAAAAGCGAGTTCGGTTATCAACTGCGGGGATGCGGGGCAGGAAGGAGAATTGATTCAACGCTGGGTTTTACAACACGCCAAATACAAAGGCCCCGTACAACGACTCTGGATTTCCTCCCTGACCGCACAGGCAATTCGTGATGGCTTTAAAAATCTGAAACCGGCTTCCGATTATAACAATCTTTTCTACGCTGGTAGCTCCCGGGCCATCGGAGACTGGTTGTTAGGTATGAACGCCACGCGCGCCTACACGCTCAAGCACGGCGGGTACAAGCAGGTGCTTTCCATCGGACGGGTACAAACGCCAACACTGGCTATGCTCGTGGAACGTTACCACGAAATCAATAATTTTAAACCCGAACCTTACTGGGAATTGCATACGCTGTACCGCGAAACGGATTTTAGTTATGAAAAAGGGCGTTTTGAAAAAAAGGAAGATGGTGCAAAATTATTAGCGCAGGTACAGAACGAGCCCTTTGAAGTGATTGAAGTAAAAAAGAAAAACGGAAAAGAATATCCGCCTTATTTATTTGACTTGACCAGTTTGCAGGTCAACTGTAACCGGCGCTTTGGTTTTACGGCGGACCGTACCCTCAAAATTGTCCAGTCTTTGTACGAACAAAAAGTCGTTACGTATCCCAGGGTGGACACCACGTATTTGCCAAATGATGTCTATCCCAAGATTCCGGGTATCTTACAACAGATGGGACAGTACGCGCAATTTACGCAACCGCTGCTCGGTAAAACGATCCGTAAATCTGCCAAGGTTTTTAATGATAAAAAAGTAACAGATCACCACGCAATTATTCCTACGGGGAGTGAAAAAAATCTGGTGGGTGATGAACAAAAAGTATACGATGCGATTGCCCGGCGTTTTCTGGCAGCCTTTTATCCCGATTGTTTGGTGGCACATACCACGGTGATCGGAACAGTTAAAGGGATTCGGTTTAAAGCCACGGGAAAAGAAATTCTGGATCCGGGATGGCGGGTTTTATATCCCCGGAAATCAGGTAGTAACAATACCACTACCAATCAGACGGGCAGTAATCGTCCTGGTAATACTGGCCCGGAAAAAGGAAAAAAAGGAGAGAATATTTTACCCGAATTTAAGAAAGGAGAACAGGGCGAACACGAGCCAACGCTGATCGAAAAAATGACCCAGCCTCCCAAACATTATACGGAAGCAACGCTGCTGCGGGGAATGGAAACGGCGGGCAGAAAAGTAGATGATCAGGAATTACGCGAATTGATGAAAGCCAACGGTATTGGTCGTCCTTCTACCCGGGCAAATATTATTGAAACGCTTTTTCGCAGAAAGTATGCCTTCCGGCAAAAAAAGCTGATCATTGCTTCCGAAACGGGAATTCAACTCATCGGACAGATTAATAATGATCTGCTTAAATCGGCAGAACTGACGGGGCAGTGGGAAAAGCAATTAAGAGAAATCGAGGAAGGTACTCACGGTGCGGGCCAGTTTATTCAGGATATGAAAAATATGGTTAGCAAACTGATCGACGAGGTGAAAAATACGCGTGCTAATCCAAAAATTGCCGCGGCGGCGCCTGCCCGGAAGTTTAAGAGTCGTTCGGGGGGGAATAGTAAGTCCATGGTCAATCAGAAGATTTCTAATACCAAAGCAAAAGGGAAAGGGAAGGCACCGTTAACCGAGATGATTTGTCCAAAATGCCGGCGTGGCAAACTGCTGAAAGGAAAAACGGCTTACGGTTGTAGTGGGTATAAAACGGGATGTGATTTTCGGTTACCTTTTACCTTTATGGGGAAAAAAATATCGGACAATCAATTGGGCAGACTGATGAAACTTGGTTCGACGGTTACGCTCAAAGGATTTGTAAAAGATGGAAAAAAGGTGAACGGGAAGTTGACTTTTGATGGAAGTTTTCAGCTAATATTACAACAGGATAACGGATTGAGTCGGCTTAAAAAAAGAATGGTTAAATCAGAAGTAAAAGACGAGATGATTTGTCCCCGCTGTAAAAAAGGAAAAATTGTCAAAGGCAAAACAGCCTACGGCTGTAGCAACTGGAAAAGCGGTTGTGACTTTAAAATTTCTTTTACAAAAGTAAGAGAAGCCATCGGTACCCGTCCAGTTACTAAAGCCGCTGTAGTGGCCGTTTTGACAAAATTGACGTAGAAAATTTAGTTAGTTAAACTGTGATATAAGAGACCTTTATTCGTCGTCGTTGCCAACCAACAGATCTTGGCTGTCTCTGTAGATGTCCACCGGTGGTAATCTTATTTCGGTGATACTGTTAAAAAAACTCTCCAGATAATCTTTGACGAAAGTCCGTTCTTTTTTATCCAGGATAGTAAGGTTATTGATAGTTTCCAGTAATGCTTTACGATTTTTTTCAAATAACTTTACTGTCTCCTCCAGCGTCTCTACATCTTCCGGAAAACCGAGGAAAGCGCGATCTCCTGATCTGATGACATTCAGTCTCTTGTTACCCGTGCGGTAGGGAGCTTTTACCATTTCAGAAAAATCAAAATCGTAAGGAACCATAATAATCTGGTCGTTGATTTTCACCATTTTTAAATTTCGTCCGGATGCCAGATCATAGTCAATGTTTCCAATCATGTACTGAAACAATGCGACTGTTTTGAATTGATCGCGATCCAGTAATTCCGGCTGAATGTTATAAATTTTATCCACTTTCAGGGCCCCCAAACGGTTCCGGAATTCGGCGGTATCTTCGATCACAAATCCGTACTGTGTATTTTGTTCACCCGTATTGCTATCAATAAAATTGATTTTCAAAAGTTGAACCCGATAGCTTTTATCGGTCAGTTGATTATATAATTTATAAGCCAGATATTCTTTTAGTAAAAGTTTTTTTGCCAGACTTTCGTCTTCCACACACTGTGTAACCAGTTTCATATCATCAAATTTGGACAATCCGGCTTCTTCTAATTCTCCCTTCTTAAAATTCAATTTTAGCGGAGGCATACCATCACAATTAAGACGCCGGTAATTACCACGTAGTTTTATCTTCGTTTTCCAGGACCAGAAACGTCCGTTACTATCCGTAAAAGAAAGATGACCTTTTGCTTCTTCTCTGGATCGGCGATTATTGAGTAGCTGGACCAAATCAGTTTTTAGATTAACTTCCAGTACTTCCTGGTAGCTCATCAGATCTAATAGACTTTGTGGAGCAATTTCGTTATTCGCTGCCTTCGCTACAGCCGGAAGACTTAGCAAGAACCACGATAGCAGAAGTGTTAGTAATGATGTTAATTTCAGCATATTGGGTACATTTAAATGAAGTTTTTCAATCGCTCCGTCGATATCTGAGGAGCATAACATTCTAATTTTCTACGTCAAAAAACTTACAATGCAAAGTTAGTGTACTTTTTACGCTAAGATGGTGCCAGATTATCCTTTTTTGGTGCTATATTGACTATTTTACCCATATTACCTGCTGATTCAGCCTGAAAAGATCATTTTGAGCCGTACAAATTATTTTAGAATAAAGCCTATTATGAGTACTTTTACTGACTATGATAAAAACAGATATCTGTATCGTCGGTGCTGGTCCCGGAGGCGCGGCGGCGGCACTAAAATTAGCTTACGCCAATCAGTCCTGTGTACTGCTGGATAAAGCTACCTTTCCAAGAGATAAAATTTGTGGAGATGCACTGAGTGGAAAAGTTTCCACGGTACTCAACCGGATGGATCCGGAAATCATGAATCGGTTTCGGGCTACCCCGCAGGTAGGGATGTGGGGTTTTAAATTTACCTCTCCCAGTGGTAAAGAAATGTATTTCGATTTTACGCCCAAAGATACCGAAGCAGCAGATTATCCGCCCGCACCCGGTTACGTCGCGACCCGGCTGGTTTTCGACAATTTTTTGATTGATGAAGTGAAGCGTCACGATTGTGTAGACCTTCATGAAGGCATTAATGTCACGGAGTATATCAAAACGGAAGAAGGATATTTATTGAAAGATAAAAGTGGAGAATTTACTATTCAGACAAAAGTGCTCATCGTTGCCAACGGTGCTCATTCTCCTTTTTCCCGTAAGCACGCCGGACTCGAAAAGGACAACCGCCACTACGCCGGAGGATTAAGGGTTTATTATAAAAATGTCACTAACCTGGAAGGCCAGGCGGCCATCGAATTACATTATTTCAAAGAATTAGTACCCGGATATCTCTGGATTTTCCCCTTGCCCAACAATGGCGCCAACGTCGGTCTGGGAATGCGCACCGATATGATCAGCGACCGGAAATTTAATATGCGAGAAGCACTCGAAGACATGATTGCGACCCACCCACGTTTAAAAGATCGCTTTAAGGATGCCGAAATTACGGACTCCGTCAAAGGATACGGTTTGCCTTTAGGATCTAAAAAAAGAATTTTATCCGGCGATCATTACATGTTAGTGGGAGATGCTGGTCACCTGATTGATCCACTTACGGGGGAAGGAATCGGCAACGCTATTTATAGTGGAACCATTGCCGCCGATCAGGCGGTGGATTGCCTGAAAGCAAAAAAGTACGATGCGAAGTTTATGCGTGCCTACGATGTTAGAATTCAAAGAGTTCTGGGTACGGAACTCAAAGCCAGCTATTTGATGCAACGGATTATGCTCTATCCGCGCCTGGTAAACTTTCTGACCAACCGCGTAGAAAACAATAAATTTGTGATGGATTTTTTAAATAAAATTTACGCAGATTCTACGACTGAATGGCATAAGGAATTGTGGCGCCCAGGGTTCTGGTGGCGGGTGGTGAAAGGGAATTGAAGTCGGTTATTTGAATTGGATTTGCGGATGAAAAAATAAAAAAAAATAAAAAAAAACGTAGAAACAAGGCATGCCTTGTTTCTACGTTTTTTTTTATTTATCACAATTCAGCAATCAAAATATCCACACATCCATCACAATCCTCCCGTCTTGTGTAAAATCGGTAATTGTGCGCCGTATGCCTTTGAGACATTTTCTTCTGTAAACGTCGTTTCTGTATCACCGACGGCGATTAGTCGTTGATTTAGTAAAATTACCTTGTCGAAATAATTTTTTACCGATGATAAATCGTGGTGAACGACCAGTAAGGTTTTGTTCTGTTCGGCCAGTTTTTTCAGGATTTTAATAATTCGCTCTTCGGTGGTAATATCTACGCCTACGAACGGCTCGTCAAAAAGAAAAATATCCGCCTGCTGGCACAAGGCTCTTCCCAGAAAAACCCGTTGCTGCTGGCCACCGGATAGTTCCCCAATCTGCCGGTTTTTAAACTGCGTCATTCCAACTTCCTCCAGCGCCTGATGCGCAAAATCATGATCAATTTTATTCATCCGCTGGAACATCTTTTTATGCGGATACCGTCCCATCAGAATGATATCATACACAGTTGCCGGAAACTGCCAGTCCACATCTGATTTTTGAGGTACGTAAACAACTTCTTTCCGAACTTCCTGAATCGTCTTTCCTTTGATAACCACCGTACCATTATTGATGTCAATCAAACCCAGAATTCCTTTAAATAAAGTAGATTTTCCCGCACCGTTGGGACCGACGACCCCGTAGACATTACCCGCTTCGAGTTCCAAAAAAATATTGGTCAGTACCCGTTTGCGTTCGTACGAAACAGAAAGCCCTTTTACAGAAATGGTTACTTGACTCATAAATTATTTATTCATTTTTTTAATCATAAACAGCATACCTCCTAAAAATACAGCGGCCAGTATTCCGATCATCAGATAATTAGAACTACCGGAATTTTCACTTCCGTAGTTGTGGCTGTCACCTTCTGTTGTACTATCCGTTTTCTTTCGCGACAGCGCTGCAACAATGGTATTGGTATTATAGCGGAGCATTTCCAGATAACTTGGCGCTGCACTTTTTTCATCCCCGATGGAATCCGAAAATAAACTTCCGCCCACCACAATATCGTTGTCTTTGGCAATCCGGTTGAGCATTTTAGGATTGATGGTGGACTCCACAAATACCGCCGGAACACCCGATTCCCGAATCACTTTATTTACCCGGAGAATATCTGCCGTCTGCACTTCCGCATCCGTCGAAACGCCCTGAATGGCTTGTAAATTAAGACCATACCGGCGGCCATAATATTGAAAAGCATCGTGCGAAGTAATCAGAATACGCTGCGCTTCCGGAATTTTTTTTATTTCTTTTTCAATGTATTCATCCATCCGGGAAAGTTCCCGACTGTACTTTTCGTAATTGCTGGTAATATCCGCTTTGTGCTCCGGTGCTAGTTCAATCAAAGCATCTCTGATATTACGCAGATAAAATTCTCCCTTGCTCGCATCCATCCATGCGTGCGGATCGGCGGCACCTTTGTAGGTCATACTGGTCAGTGCGGGCAATCCTTCGGTGACGGTAACCACCGCCGCTTTGGTACCTGAATTTTCGATCAGCGAATTAATCCAGCCTTCGAAGGTGAGCCCATTTTTTAAAATTAAATCTGCACTCGCTACCAGACGGGCATCGCTGGGTGTTGGTTCGTAAAGGTGCGGATCACCACCAATGGGAACAATCATCCGGTGGTCAAAATGATCGCCTCCGATATTTCTGGCCATATCCCAAATCATGGAAGCAGTACTGGCTACGACGGGTTTATCCTGTGCGGAGATTCCATTCACGAAAATGCTGACCAGAAGCAGTAATAAAATTATTTTTTTCATTTTTAATCGTTTCTACAAAGATAAAAAATTTAGAGTAATCTAAAAATAGAGTTCAGGTCGTCTAAAAGTAAGAAAAAAGTTGTCAAAGCAAGTATTTTTAATTTAATTTGCCCGATAGAAGGTAACCCTAACCAACCAAAATTAGTATAAAACATACCAGTTATCTGGCTTAAACCAAACCAAGTTATATGTCAAATCCAAATTACATCATGATCGCCGGTGCGGGCGGCATTGGTCGGGCCGTAGGTCTGATTTTAGCAGAAAACCCTTCTTTCGAAGCGGAGATTCATATCGGAGATCTTTACGCAGAAACGGCGGCCGAAGCCGCTAAATGGATCAATGAAGGTTGTAAAGCCAAAGTGGCACATCCGTTTACCATGCCGCGTGAAGGAAGTGACCCGGCGATGGATACCGTCCTGAAAAAATGTGAAATTATTCTCGATTGTCTGCCGGGTAGTCAGGCGCCCAGGATGGCGCGGTTTGCGGATCAGCACGATTTGCATTATGCCAATCTCACCGAATATGTTAAGGAAACCAACGAAGTGGTCGAGATCGCAAAGCAATCCAAAAAAGGATTTGTTTTACAGACGGGGCTGGCTCCGGGATTTATCAATATTCTGGGCCATCAGTTATTTCAGCGATTCACGACTCAGTATGGCGTCGAAAAGGCGGATCGTCTGGAAATGAAAGTAGGGGCATTGACGAGACACGCACAGGCGCCGCACTTTTATGGTTTTACCTGGAGTCCCGTCGGCGTGGCTACCGAATATCTGAAAGATTGTATCGCGGTCAGAAATCACGAAAAAGTAATGCTTCCACCTTTGTCAGAAAAGAAGACCCTCATCATCGACGGGATTACCTACGAGGAAAATCTGACGTCCGGTGGAGCGGCGGATTTACCGGATGCATTTGCCGGAAAAATAAAAGATCTGGATTATAAAACATTGCGTTACCCCGGACATTACGATTGGGTACGAAAAATTTTAAGCGAAGAACCCGTAGGCAAAAATGCGATTGAATACTTGCAGGAAGTCATGCAAACTGAAATCCCTTCCGTAGAGGATGACGTGGTTATTGTATACGCGGCGATCGAAGGAAAAGATAAGCACGGCGTCCTTCGGGGCATCCAGGCTTCCTATAAAATTGAGCCGACCTATGTCGGAACGAAAAGACTCAGAGCAATCCAGACGACGACCGCAGCACCACTGGCAGAAGTTGCAAGAATGTTGTTGACCAATAAATGGAGCGGACCCGTTTTTCAAAGCCAGTTGGACGTAGAGGCGTTTATGAACGGCCC
>CAKZUV010000327.1 GCA_937921555.1 uncultured Saprospiraceae bacterium | reverse complement strand
TTTTTCAGTCTTCCCGCTTCTGTATCATTGGAATATTTCGGTGCCTCTTCGCCCATTCCAACAATCTGAATATTTGAAAAATATCGCTGCACTACCTTACTGATAGCTTCCGCCCGTTTTAATGAAAGAATGCTGTTAGATTCCGTGGTGCCGATGTTATCGGTGTGGCCCGTTATCCGGATGAAGGCAAGATCGTTGTAATCATTAGCTGACAAAATCTGTTGTAATGCTGACAGATTGGTATCACTCAGTTCGTAGCTACCGGAAGCAAAATACTGATCTCCAATTTCAATCTCCTTTTTTAATACTGGTTTCGGTGCCTGATCGGGAATCAACGCAACAACGGTATCTGTCAGTGTAACCAAAGGTTCCTCTTTACGGTCAACACAAATTTCGCTTTCATCCTGACTAACCAATTCGACATCATCGATATAGTAATCACAAAAAGGCGTTTGCCATTTTTTCTTCCCAGTATCCGCCACCGTAACTTTCACAACCGATTCCGGTAATTCGTAATCTAAATTCCCAAAATAAATATAGGTTTCTCCGCCCCGGGCGATATATTCACAGGACACCTTCTGATATCCCTTTACGGTACTTTCAGGAATCTGAATTTTACAATCAACCGGCAATTTTTCTATCGGAAAAGGCGATGGTCCATCTGGTAATGGAATAATTTTTTTCCTTTTGAAGCGGACCTTCTGCCGCCCCATTCTTCGATGAGCCTGATCAGAAAAGAAGATCTTTAAATGATCTATCAGCGTATTTCCTTCCGAAAACCTTATCCAAAATGAAAGCTGGTAGGAATTGTCTTTGATCAATGGGTGGCAGGTACGTCCTACCAGGTGAATGGTCTCAAAAATATCTTTATCAACTCTTTGGAATGGGATTAAGTGACTAAAAGCAAGCCCGTTGTTTGCCTTACCAAGGTTAGAATAATGAGTTTTTCCAATGGTCGTGTAATCATCGTTGAAATTCCAGTAGGAAGAAGAAACAGCAGCCCTTCTTATACTATCTCTATTTCCTACAATCCATGGAAACGCAAAAATAAATTCGCCTTTAGGGTGTTCTACTTCTCTTCCATCAATATAAAAAGTATTCCCGGAAAAACTGTATAAATTCAAAGATTCAAAATCACCATTACGAGCAAGATTGGATTGAGCTACTGAGCCAGTGATGACCATCACAGAGGTTAGCACAGAAAAGATTATACGTCTCCACATAAACCAGGTATACTTTTTATCAGACATTTAGAATTTAAGTTAGTAAGTTTTCGAAAGGTACTATTTTAAAAAAAACGAACAACTGAACAATTTATTTTTAAACAAAACAAATATCGCTTTAAATTATTTTCTAAAAATAATATCCCAACCGTAACGTAAACGTATCATCATCCCGGCTATTCGTAAAACTATAATAGGCATTGATCACCGCCAGCCGGAACGGCGCAAACCAAACACCCGTAGTCGCTACCCCATGCCACTCATCCGAGTCTTCTCCCTTCAGCCAGACCCGGCCAATATCGTAGCCTCCGTTGATCCCGAATTCAAATGGAAGGATTTTATTTTTCCAGTAAAACAACGAAATTCGTAAATCTGTATTCCCGTAAATAGCCGTTTCTCCGGAATAACGATTATTTCTGAAACCCCGTAAAAAACTATTATTTCCCAGCGTCTGATAATTATAAAATCGCAGTCCTTCGTCGCCACCAATCAGATGAGATCCACCAAAACGCAGCGCCAACGTAACCGGAAACTTCCGGTTGAGCGTCGCGTACGTGGTGATCGATCCTCCTATGGTTCCGAAGTCATCCTCTTCGGTAAAATTGTGCCGGTAATCCGCAAAGACCGATAAGCGGGTTCCTTCCTTCCCACCTACCACCGTATTGATTTCTCCCGTCAAACTCAATCCCCCGTAATGCTGCACCTGAAAGTCATCTTCTGAAAAGAAATTACTTTGCGAAGAAATGCGGTTGTCCTGTTCCACCGTCCGGACACGCTCATAAAAAGGACCAAAATTAATCCGGTAAATCTGATCCCGCCAGGTCTCTCCCAACAGCGGCGCTACCCGGATTCGTTCCAGTCTTACCTGATTAAATCTGGTTCGTTCCCGGGGTGGACGGTTCTCGTTTCCTAATCCAAAAAAGTTAAAATGAACTGGCTGTTCTACCAATATTGTCGGTAGAAAATTTACTTTCCCAAAAAAATTAACAAAGTCTGCATTGTAGGAAAAGTTAAAAGAATTAGAGCGGGTCGCCCGGTTAAACAAAATAGTTTGTCTGCTCGCATAAGGCTTTTCCCGGAAACGGTATCGCCAGAAACTAAAACCCAGCCCCACAAAAAATCCATCGTCCACATTGCTTCCAAAAGAAGGCAGCGGCAGATAGCGATTGTGGATAAATAACTGACGATCGTATTTATTCACCGTCAGATTGTCTTCTGTCATGTTCTTTGTTTCTTTGCCTCCTTCGATTACGATCCCATCGGGCTGATCGTAAATCCAGTTTTTCTTTCTGAAGCCAATCACATTTGACTTGTCCACCACCCGGTCCATCCCTTCTCCACCAATAACCCGTACGATAGAACCTTTTCTGGATGTTCCGGTAATAATAAATTCATCATCACTTTCCAATCCATACAAGCGAACTTCTTTGGTTTCCTCCT
>CAKZUV010000326.1 GCA_937921555.1 uncultured Saprospiraceae bacterium | reverse complement strand
TTATAATTTCGTTCTTGATCTCAAGTGGTATATTTATATTATTGACATGATTATTAATTTTTCGTCGTGGATTTGGTTTTTGATTCCGATGAATCTCGCTTTGTATATGATAGCTGGGTTTATGCAGCAATTGTCTCTTACTCTGTGGTCAGAACGATCCGAAGAAGAACGGGTGCTGTGGTGGTATGTACCGCTCATGGTATTTTATGTCGCCTTCTTCCTGCGTTTTTGCCGTACCCTTGCCTACTTCAAAGAATTTTTCTTTAAGGCATCTTACCGTGATCCCTGGAATCCACAAAAGTCTTCTTATCAGGCGTTGAAAAATGGATACTAATCTTAAAAAAATACGGTATATTTGCCCTCTTTTCAGAATACAGACATACAGTTTTCTTTGACATGTATTCAAACACCCATCAAACAAGTTCCTATATATTCTTCTAACAAATTATTGTTTTCTCTTACCTTTCGTGAAGAGTTTATTTAACCCCATTTTTCTTAACGCTTTTACTTTTCGCACAGCGTTTAAAATTTATTTTAACCTCTACTAATCTTAAATACCATGCGGCATTTATTAAAGACTCTTATGGTCTTGTCTGTTATCTTTATTGTTTCAGGTTGTGAAAAAGAACCTGACTTAACTACTGTAGTACAGGAAGATAGCTTTACAGCTCCTTTTCATGAAAATATTACAGAAACTTACGTAGCACTCTTTCAACTGATCTCAACGGGAATGCGAGAAGCGATTACCAAACCACAGCTCTACTTTCTGGCGGAAGTAGGAGATACGAGAGACTGTCCGGATAGTAGTGTAGACAATACGTCCACTTATCCAAAAACATTGTCCCTGGATTTTGTGAATTGCAATAGTGCCGGGATTATTTATAATGGCGCCGCTGATATTATTTTTAATGCTGCCCTTGGAGAAGATGCTGCTTCGGGACCGGAAATTATGGTGCCAGCAGTTTCGGGAATCATGATCAATGGATATACGCTTGACCTGACGGGACCTATTACCCTGGAAAGAAATGGAAGCAGTACCAGTGATTTTTTCAGTTATGATTTTTTACTGGGTGGCGATATCGTTAGCACCAATGGTGGAACAACTACGACGCTTCCTGCTGGTTCTTGCGGAATCTTCAGCACTGGATTTCAGGACGGAGATGATCCGGATAATCCAATATCATTCGTAGATAATCCTTTTGATGTTTCTTTAAAACAAACCAATGTCATTTGTGCTTCTGAGGGTGTTTCACAATCATTTTGTACCATGACCGGAGAGGAACCCCTTTCACTGAATCCTGCTAATTGCAGTTGTCCGACGCAGGGAGATCTTGAGATTATCACGGGGGCTTGCGGTACGACCGGAGGTGCTATCAGTGATTATGATTTTGGTTTTGATGGGAGAAACAGTGATGTTGGTATTTGTGATAACTTTGTCAATGATTTTACCATTATTGATTTTTTATCTTATGAAGGAGTAGTCACCGCAACTGACGGTCCTCTTGCTGGCAGAACTTCTATTGATATCGGAGTGGATCAGAATCCTGCTAGTCCAGAAGGAACCTCTCTGCAATTGACAGATGGAGGCAATGGTACTTCCGGACATGGTTTTTTCTGGACCGACCCCGCTGCTAATTCGTACGATATGATTAATCCAGGACAAACAATTACCAATACGACTACCCCCAATACTCCGTGGATAAATGAAATTCATTACGATAATGATGGAAGAGATGCCGACGAAGGAATAGAGATTGCTGGCCCTGCTGGTTTAGATCTGGGTAGTTACTGTCTGCGTCCCTACAATGGAAATGGAGGGGTTACGTATGGAAGAGAAACATCATTGAGAGGAATGACTATTCCAGACGAAGGAAACGGTTATGGAACTGTTTTTATTCCGATTACGGGCTTACAAAATGATGGACCTGATGCCATTGCCTTTTACCGAAAGGACAATGTGGCTGTTAACTTTTGTTCTTCCAGATAAAAAATCATTATAGTAATATTAGAGGATGTTTAAATTTTTATTCTATGGCACCTTTCAGCGGTGCACACATAAATCCGGCGGTGACCATTGGTCTGGCCGTTGCAGGAAAAATTGAGTTTAGTCTTGTTCCGGTTTATCTGATTGCACAATTCCTGGGTGCGATGCTGGGGAGTTTTTTAGTGTGGGTACATTATCGGCCCCATTTTGAGTTAACCGAAGATCCGGATTTGATTCTGGCGGTACATAGTACAAGTCCGGCGATCAGAAATACACTGAGTAATCTGATTTCGGAAATCATCGGAACTTTTGTGCTGGTCTTTGCTGTCTTTTATATCAGTGGTGCTACGGTCGGGGATGCACCTGCTTCGTTAGGAGCGCTGGACGCTTTACCTGTTGCACTGGTCGTACTGGCGATTGGGATGTCGCTGGGAGGTACTACCGGCTACGCCATTAATCCCGCCCGTGATCTGGGACCTCGGATTATACACGCTATTTTACCCATTAAAAATAAAGGAGCCAGCGATTGGAGTCATGGCTGGATTCCGGTGGCCGGACCAGTTATCGGCGGAATTTTGGCCGCGCTCGTCTTTTTGATAATTGGAAATTAAGACAGGCTTACAGATCAAGTTTCTCTTTCAGAAATTTGCCCGTGTGAGATTCTTTCACTTTTATGATTCCTTCCGGGGTTCCCTGATAGACCAGATTTCCACCCAGTTTACCACCATTGGGCCCCAAATCAATCAGCCAGTCAGCACTTTTAATGACCTCCATGTTGTGTTCGACGACGAGCACAGTGTGTCCTTTATCGACCAGTGCGTTCAGTGCGTCCAGCAGTTTGCGGATATCGTGAAAATGAAGACCCGTTGTTGGTTCGTCAAAAATAAATAATATTTTTTCTTTTGTATTTTCTTTGTTTAAAAAGGAGGCCAGTTTGACTCGTTGCGCCTCTCCACCGGAAAGGGTACTTGATGACTGTCCCAGTTTAATATAACCAAGCCCTACACTGTTAAGCGGTGTAATCTTTTTGACTACCTCCTTATTATCTACAAAGAAATCAATGGCTTCTTCGATGCTGAGATCCAGGATTTCAAAAATATTCTTACCCTTATAATTTACTTCCAGTACCTCTGATTTAAAACGTTTTCCGTAACAATCCTCACATTGTAAACGGACGTCTGCCAAAAATTGCATTTCTACTACTTGTTCGCCTTCTCCTGCACAGGTTTCGCAACGTCCTCCTTCGACGTTAAAAGAAAAGTGTTTTGGTTTGTATCCCCTGATTTTTGACAATTGCTGGCTGGCCATCAGATTTCTAATGGCATCATAAGCCTTGACGTAGGTAACCGGATTGGAGCGGGAAGATTTTCCAATTGGATTTTGATTGATCATTTCGATCTTCGTAATCTTCTTCAGATCTCCCGTAATTTTATCGTGATTTCCGGGCGCGGTCGTGTAAGGTTCTCCCAATTCTTTTTTGAGTCCCGGAAACAAAATACTTTTTACCAAAGTCGTTTTACCACTACCGGATACCCCACTGACTACGGTGAGGGTATTCAGTGGAAAGGTAACATCAATATCTTTGAGGTTGTGTTGCCGCGCTCCTTTTATTTCAATTTTACCGTTGCCTTTTCTTCTTTTTTCCGGAAGGGGAATCCGCATCCGGTCGCTCATATAAGCGGCCGTCAGACTATCCGGTTCTTCGGTGT
>CAKZUV010000325.1 GCA_937921555.1 uncultured Saprospiraceae bacterium | reverse complement strand
AAAAAAGCACTGTTTCAATTTCCGGAACTGGAAAAAGAACTGGAGTCTATCGAACAAACCCTAATCGAATACACTGAAAGAATAAGTCTTCCTCCCCCGGCAGATCTGGGGCCTATCATCATGGCCACCATAGACTATACCGCCAGAATGGAAAACGGAGAACCACCCGTCTCTCCTCCCGTGCTTAATCCATCCTCTACTCTCGCAGATTACCAGGAGTGGCTGGAAAGACCGGATATGAATCCACCCGGAGAAGTAGAGGAAATGTTTATTAAATTTATTGCTCACGAACCCGAAAAACTAACCGCTCTTGTCTGGCTCAAAAATGGAGCACCAGATGAAACACATACGGATGAATACGAAAATTTTTTGATTGCAGAAGGAACCTGTAACATTACCATCGGCGATAAAGTACACAGTTTGGTTCCCGGCGATTATCTGTCTATTCCGTTATATATTAATCACCGCGTAGAAGTAACTTCTGATATTCCCTGTAAAATTATTTTGCAGCGGGTAGCAGCTTAATGCTAGCTGAATTTACTAACTTTCCATTACCCAAGACTGGAAAAAACTAAATTTATACCCCGGAAATAACGACCACATTATGAAGCTATTTAAAAATTTCATAGCCCTTAAATATTTTCTTTTATTTTTCTTTTCAGCTTTAGCTACCTGCTCCGCTATGGGATTTCAGGCGGCAGATACGTTACAAAACTATTTTCAGTTAGATACTTACACCGGTACGGCGGATACCGTTTTTATCAGCCATCCCCGCTACCACGGTCACTTCAAACGCGATACCTGCACCACCGAAGATTACGGAACCACTATACTGACCAATACCGGTTGCTGGCAAAGAATTCATTCAAATTTTTCTCCCCGTTACTGGGCCATCGGCGGACCGGCTCCGGATTTCCTGATTGGACCGACCGTTACCAGCGAAACAGATGCGCTCAACAGTGCTGCTTACGCGGCTTCGCTGGTTGGTGGTGATACCATAGAAATTGATTCGCTCTATCTGATTGATCGTTCTATTAATTTATTTACCAATAATACCTATTTGGGAACTTGTGACAATTGTGGTTTTAAGAGAATCAATCCTCCGGTTACCATTCTGACCGATACGGCAAAGGTCAATGATTCCCGGATACAGGTCGCCAGTAATACGGGTTTTAAAAAAAGACATAAAATAAATATCGCCCGGTCAGTGGACTATGACTCGCTGGCTGGATTTGTAGCTTATACTGCTTCCATCAATTCATTATTAGGTGGCGATACCACCATTTTTCTTTCTGGCCGCAGTATTCAAAAACAAATGCTGCCCGGTGATTCGGTTGGTTTATTTTTTCCGATGATGGTAGCCAGGACCACACCCATCGACAGCATCCGGCTGGAGCGACTGATTTTTGACGGAAACCGAAGAAAATATACCCTCAATTACGACTGGCGCGTCAGCCCTACCCTGCTCATTCCTACTACTAGTTCCACCCATATTACGCACTGCCATTTTAAAGACATTCCCAATGAAAATATATTTTTATGTGGCGCTGTTTTTGAAAACTGTACGGGAACAAATCTAAATGGCTCGGTGCTGCATTTTTCCTGCAGTGATCCCGACCGGACTACCCGGGTTTTGTACAATCAGTTTTCAAATACCAACGAAGCCGGAAACGGGGTGATGTTTCACAGTGAAGCGGGATTGACATTCAGCGCTCAGGTACAAAATTTGAGGGTGGCTTATAATCGTTTTGAAAATGTAGCGGAGCATGGAATCGGAATATTCAGAAATGACGATCAGTTTAATGAGATTACAGATAACCTTTTTGACGCTGCCCTGGCCACCGTCGAATTCCAACCTTTTTACTTGCACGCCGAAACAAATTTAATTTACAACAATAAAAATATAAATTTCGCAGATACTACTTCTGGTAACTGCTGGCATCATTCACCCGGTATAACCGTTCCATTCGCCTGTCAGGGCGCGTCCTCAGAAGCGGAACCGCTCGTAGTTGGAGATACCATAACCATCAGTCTGGATTCTTTAGCTTGGAAAAATTCTAACGGTAACTTTGTAAAAGCCATACTGCCCGAATATTCGGACCTCTATTTTACGCTGGCAGATATGAAGTTAACAGTTGCCCGGTTGTCTCAGTTTCACCATTGGAATTTTACGGATTTTTCTCCTTCGGAAAAAGGCCTTATTTTCGACAACGGACACCGGGATGGCCGCGACGCACCCGGTAACTGGGGCTACGAACCCTGCGATACGATTGGCAACTGCATTCAGCTTGATCTGACATTTGTGGTACGTGAGTTGCCGGATTCTACGGTGCAGGTTGACTGTCCGCTGAGCCGTATACGAATCATTTACGATGGGGAGATGGGAACCTGGGAAACACCTGTTTTGTGCGACAATCTACCCATTCCGCTCGATACCCTTGATTTGGGTCGCCCTTTTCTGTTCGGTGATCCGACGGTAAATACCGCTCATCCGGCTGCCCGTCCGGATTTAAAGATTTTTCCTAATCCCTGTCAGGACTATTTCCGGGTTAATTTTCCGTCCAATTCCAGTTCGTCCTATCAGATCTTAACACCTTTTGGCCACATCGTACAAGAAGGTATTCTGGAAAATAACCTCGTTTTGGTCAAAAACTTAGCAAAAGGTTTATTCAGACTAAAAATTCTTACCAAAAGTAAATTATATTTTATTAATTTTACCAAAATCTAGGGTACGTGCACCAGTATAGTTAATTCTGGTTAACAGAATTAAGATTATTGGTTTACGTGATAGAGCATAATAATTAATATCCCTTCCCCATTTATTTTATCGGAAGAATACTGATCCAGTATCTGACTTTTTCCGTATGTACTGAACAGTTTGTAAACAACTTCAAACTGGAAATACTATTTCAAACAGGTCATTTCATTAGAGACGGCGATTAAACGGATTCAACACATCAGACGACTTTTTTACTAATCAACCCGGTAAAAAGATATCATGCCTGATTCGTAATTTGTTTGATCAACCTTTCTCGTAAATCCCGCACCCACATTGCGCATGCAGTCGGGGATTAAAGTAGTGCACTTTTGAAAAACAAAAAACGTTTAACAATCATATATTTATATATAAAAGTATTTTACTTTTTACAAAGAGAGAATAAAACAAAAACCTATGAGTTACCCCCCCAGTCAACTAACAGATGCCGATATCGTGTCATTAATCAAAGAAAGAAACATAAAAGGCATCAATGCACTCCACGAACAATACGGAAGCTACTTATTACGATTTGTGAGTGAGATTATTAACAGCAGATATTTTTCAGAGGTGGCTTTACAAAATGCCTTTATGAAAATCTGGAATAATATTGATTCCTTCTCTAAGAAAAAAGGAAGAT
>CAKZUV010000324.1 GCA_937921555.1 uncultured Saprospiraceae bacterium | reverse complement strand
GCTATCCCATCCGCTATTACTGAAAAGGTTCGGCTTACTTCTGTTTCATTTCCACAATCATCCGAAGCAATCCAGCGGTAGGTCACCGCATATCCGCCACACTGATCTTCTATAAATGGATCTATTCGCATCACTACGCTTGCCGTACCGCATATATCCGTCGCCGTCAGCGTTTGTGGGGTTGGCAATTCGTCTTCACAGGTGATATTTCCAATTGACGATGGTTGTGCATCGAAGGCAGGGCCTGTTTCATCCGGTAACACATCAAAACTTTGCGTTACTACTGCTGTATTGTTACAATCATCCGTCGCCGTCCAACGGTACGTTACCCTATAGCCGCCACAATTATCTTCCGTATAGGAGTCAATGCCAGGTACTACTGTTACTGATCCGCAATCATCACTCGCTGTTAGTGTTTCAACTGGTGGAAATGTAGCATTACAGCTAATATCTGAAATTGCTGATGGCTGATTATCAAACACCGGGTTCGTATCATCCGCAGCTACATTAAAAGTTTGGGTAACTTCTGTCGTGTTGTTACACGCATCCGTCGCCGTCCAGCGGTACGTGACTGTATAGCCATTACAGTTGTCCTCCGTGTGAGCATCTACACTCGGGGTCACCGTCGCTGTTCCACACGCATCACTCGCCGTCAGCGTTTGCTGCACCGGAAGATCATCTACACAATTAATGGCTGATATTACTGACGGTTGTGTATCGAACGTTGGGCCTTCATTATCTCCTAACACATTAAAGCTTTGCGTCACTTCCGTCGTATTATCACACGCATCCCTCGCCGTCCAGCGGTACGTAATTACGTAGCCGCCACACTGATCTTCGGTAAATGAATCTACACTCGGAGTTACCGTCGCTGTGCCGCAGGCATCCGTGGCCGTTAAGGTTTGTTGGACTGGTAATTCTTCTTCACAATTAATATCTGATATTGTTGCCGGTTGCGTATCGAAAGTTGGGCCTTCGGTATCAGGAAGGACATCAAAAGCTCTTGTTATATTTCTAACATTTCCACAATCATCTTCTGCTCTCCATCGGTATCTTACCTGATAACCATTACAGTTATCAACTGTGTAGGGTAGAATTATTGGCGTTACTGTGGCTGTACCACAATTATCACTTGCTGTTAACACTTCCTGAGTTGGTAAACTTTGACCACAACTAATATCACTAATACCTGATGGGTTGGTATCAAAAGTTGGTCTTTCTCCGTCTGGTAAAACATCAAAACTTCGAGTTACTTCTGTAGAGTTATCACAATTATCAGTAGCGACCCAACGGTATGTAATGGTATATCCTTCACAGTTGTCTTCGACGAAAGGATCTACCCGATGAACAACAGTTGCGTTACCACAACCATCACTAGCAGTGAGCACTTGTGGTTCAGGTAATTCATCACCACAATTAATGTTAGGAATTGACGATGGCTGTACATCAAATACAGGTTCATTACTATCAGTCACTGTAATATGTTGTCCAGCGGAAGAACTGTTTCCACAATCATCCGTTGCGACGTAATACCTTGTAAAAGATTTAGGATTCGTACAAGCAGTATTAATGTTTACATTATAATCCAGAAAAGTAAATCCTCCCGAACCTTCTCTCAAGGCGGAGATTGTCCAGGTACCATTTAGTTCTCCTGTAAATTCACTGAAACAATTTACGAAGCTGGTTACTCCTGAATGTCCGGTAACTGTCCCACCATGTGGTGTAAAATTACCAGCCCCTTCGGGGATGAATTCGTCATTATTCCAAACAGGGTGATTATGAGAACAGTCATAGAATGTCGGGCTGTAAATTTCAAAGCCAACATCACCATCCGCACATTCTCCGGTGGTACAATGTTCACCTACTAAAACGATTGCCTCTCCGTTGGGAGCGATCAATAAGAATTCAGCTCTACCCTTTCCAAATCGGGTTTGAAAATTGATCGTGATATCCTGAAGGTAGGTAGCGTCCAGATTATCATAACCGGTCAAATCAAAAGTAAATGAAGAAGCCGTCGTGGTAATTCCTGTATTTGGGTTTCCGGTATAGGTATCCGTATCCGCTCCCGTATCGGGAAGGCTAACTTGCGTAATTGTTATGTTTGTACTGCATTCATCCGTGGCGGTAACGGTCGCCGGAGGAGGAATATTTTCGCAGTCCACTGAGATATCAGCCGGTACGTTCGAGATGACCGGATTATTGTCGTCTACTACTGAAATGACCTGAACAGCCGTGGCAGAATTCCCACACTCATCCGTAGCGATCCAGGTTCGGTTGATCAATTTTTCGCTATCACAATCTCCATTAATTTCATTATCCCGATAAGTAAGTGTAACGGGATTTGGACAATTGTCAGTAGCTGTTGGTTCCATTACGGGGAGTGTATCGGTACAACTGACAGCGGGTACTACGGGTACATCGGTAAATGTAGGTGGTGTATCTTCACAAGCAATAAATAGTAAAGAATCCTTATTATTTTCAAAATCACATTCCCCGACCGAAGTCGTAGGGAAGTCGTTATTCAGATTAAAAGGCGGGTTTAACGAGCCATCATCGTTTCCAACTATATAGATGGTAAAAGGGGGCGTAAAACCAGAAAAATCCATTGAGAAAGTCTGGGCAATCGTAGCGCCAGGAATGATCGCCTGATCGGTATGAAAAGTATCCACTAAAGTTGCTGCCGTCGTTTCAGGATCTCCGATATAAACTGCTACCGGGGTCCTGGGAGGAAAGGTAAGATCTCCGTCGTTGGTCAATTCGATATCAATAGTAATATCAGACAGGTCACTGCTACATTCATCTCTTTCGATATTGAGCGCTTCTGTCTGAATATTCGCAGCTGGGAATATAGGTTCTCCATCATTATCAAAGGGTCCAACCTGTTTAAGAAAAATATTTAATCTACCCGTAGCTCCCGGAGGAGGATTACCCACTAGCTGATGCTGTTGCTGCTGAATGGGAACGGTCATATCATTATTTATATTGACAATAAAATAAGGATATTGATTCCAAATATTACGAGTAGGTACCCAGGGAAAATCTCTGGCGTGGAATGTTTTCATGGGGCCAAATCTGGCGTAGGTAGCACTACCACAAGAACAAGCAATTTCGGATTCATTATCATTATCTACATCGACAACAATTGGATATTCTGAGCCGGTCACAGATCCACAGGGGAAGGTTGCCAGGTTCACACCGGAAGGTCCGGAGATAATTCTTAAGTTGGTTTCATCCCGATAGACTACTTCATTGATACCATCTCCGTTGAAATCAAAAGAGGTAGCTCCGGTCAGTCCTGACCGATCAGAAGTAATAATACTCCAGACTACTCCACCCGTTCCATTTATATTGACCGTATAATCGTCTACAACTTGAAAAACACCGTTTCCACAAACTCCTAATTCCGGACGATTATCACCATCGAAATCGGAGATAGTCACGTTACTTACAGATCTTCTGAAGGCACCAGGAGGAGCGGCAGTAGTTACCGTATGCGTATTACCAATCTGAGTAGCTGTTTGTAAATCCCAGACATACAAGTATGATCCATTACTGGTGGTATAGGTAATAACAGCATCCAAATCACCATCCAAATCATAATCAGCAATTGAAGTCATCCCATCGGGCAATCCATTTGGAGCCTGTTTGGCAACGGTCATTGTCCCTGTAGCAATATTCACAGAATATACTTGATTACCAGCTACCAGTTCCAAACCGGCGCAATCTCCACATTCACCATCAGGAAGCACATCAACAGCTACTGGATAAGAATGCGGATGCGAGTGTCCGGAGTAGATATTATAGAGAAATGATCCAATTGAGTTGCTACCACCGGTGGCAATTCTTTGTCCGGTGACAGCATTAAAAATTTCGTTCGCAATATAAACTTCTGGTACACCATCCTCATTAAAATCAGCAAGAGCAGTAGAAAAATCTTCCGCAAACCATTGTCTATTGGCAGGTAAGCCTGCGGTGACCCGCTGGTTAGAAATCCATTGCAGATCAAAAGTTCCGGTGCCCGTTCCATTTGGATTTACGCCCGCCGGGTTGTATTCGTAAGAAACCAGACGGCGGAAATTGGCGTCTACACCTGACACGATGTAGATAAACTCGCTCAACCCATCGCGGTCTGTATCTCCGATGGTGAATCCTTTGGTAAAAGAGGAAATAGGCAGTGTATTGGGCTGAAACTTAGTATCTCCGTTATTACCGTCAAAAATGTAAAACATATTTGGTTCAGAGAATGCAGGCTGAATATCTCTGATTGCAAGGACCTCAGAAGCATCCCGGTTGTCATCCATTTCACCTACCACAAAAGGAACAAGAGTATTTACATTATCCGTAGATGCCCATTCTTCTTCAATATCAAAATTGGGAATAACTGGTGGCGTGTATTCACATTGAGGTTCACAAAGTTCCAGCAGGTTGGTGTTGTCGCACGGACAATCTCCATCAAATCCATCGATCAAGCCATCACAATCATTATCAATTTCATCATCACAAATTTCAGCAGTGATACAAAGAACGTTACAAGCACAAGCGTTGTCTTCGCAATCCGTTGCGCCGTCTCCGTCATCATCAATTCCATTGCCACAAATTTCGGGAATCGGACAAGGCTCCGTGGTAACCTGTAGCTGCCAGCCATTTAGTGTACCATTATCCGCAAAAGGATAAGTATCAGTTATTTCCAGGGTCCATGTACCACCAGAATTCTGACCATTAAAAGCAGCAAGCAATCCTACCGGCTGATAGGATTGATTATTAGTGGGTGGACAGGGCCAGGTATTTGGTGGAGAAGGAGATTGATCATCAAAGCCAATTCGTACGTTATTCTGGCTCCAGCAAGTATTGACCATCAGGTTTACTACGGTTCCTTCCGGGCTTCGCAGACGAATGACCAAATCGTTGACCCAACTATGGTTAATGTTAAGATTCAGAATATTAATATCTGAAATACATTCGTTGGTTGGAACTTGAATGATAGAAGTGTGGGGCGAAGGGTTTCCATCGATCCTTTCACCCGTATCCGTACTCGTGTAGGTAGTAGTTAGTATCTCAGCATCCGGAAGGGATTTGGTTGAGCTATAACTATTTTCGCTACTAATTCTATTTGGGCATAGGATAGCCAATAGAATCATTACTACTAAAAAGTAAATCTGTTTACACATATATTCCCGGTCAATTGATAAATAAAGGGTCCGCAGTTACAAGCTTAGGGGGGTATGCAGAGTACTGAAGACAGAGATTTTATCCGTTATCTCATCTTTTATCTGCCCCAAAGGACTAACCAGTCGGTATTTTCCAAAAGAAAGGAAGCAATAAATATGCCCAAATATTTTTTTAAATGACATATATAAATAAATGATATAATTATTTGGTGACCTACTCATAAAAAAAAAGACCACTTCGTAGGGAAGTGGTCCTCTGATAGACTTTTGTTTTAAAAAATAACGATTTAAGTGACATGGTAAACAGTGAAATTATTCAAAACTATTTGATAATAATAGGTGTAACATTGCTGGTTTTATCATCTTTTACAGTAATAAAATAAGTTCCAACCGGAAAAGATTGGCTATTAACGGACTCGGTCGACAAGTTCTGCTGATGGCTAAGGAATATTTCTTTTTGAAAGAACATTCTCCCATAAGCATCATAAATGTTAACGGTCGTTTTTCCGTAAAATCCAGAAAGAGAAATTTCGAAATTTTCCGAAGCAGGATTTGGGAAAACGTTTACCTTTCCATTATCTGTGATGCGCTCTATCTGAATTCCAGTACCCGGAAAGACAAAATCGTTGTCATTTTCAAACAAGGATCCTTGTCTCAAAAAGGCATTTAAATTGTTGTTGGACACACCTGCAAGATTTCCGAGAAGCTGATGCTGATGTTGTTGGGCAGGAATCGTCATATCGTTGTTGATATTTACCACAAAATAGGGATATTGATTCCAGATATTACGGGAAGGTGCCCATTGAACATCCTTTCCCTGAAAGACTTTCATCGTACCAGATTTTGCATATTCCGGGTCACCACAAGTACAAACAATCTCGGATTCGTTGTCATTATTTAAATCCACCACGATTGGATATTCTGCGCCGGTAACTGATCCACACGGAAAAATGGCAAGTTTTTCACCGGAAACTCCCGAAATAATATTCAGATCAGATTCGTCACGGTAAACTATTTCGTTACGGCCATCTCCATTAAAATCAAACGAAATCGCTCCGGTAAGTCCCGAACGGTCGTTGGTCGCAATACTCCACAAGGTTCCTCTGGTTCCTTCTATATCTACGGTATAATCATCTACTACCTGAAATACTCCATTAGCAGAAACACCAATCTCCGGGCGATTATCACCATCAAAATCAGAGATCATAGCATTACTGACTGACCTTCCAAAAGTTCCGGAAGTAGCCGCAGTATTTACGATATGTGTGTTCCCGATCTGCGTATCCGTTTGTAAATCCCACGCGTACAAGTAAGATCCATTGTCGGTTGTATAAGTAATGATAGCATCCAGGTCTCCGTCCAGATCATAGTCTGCGATGGACGTCATTCCGTCCGGCAACCGGTCCTCTGCCTCTCTGATTACGGTCATTGTGCCCGTGTTAATATTGACGCTATATACTTGATTGCCCGCTACTAACTCCAGTCCGGCACAATCCTCGCAATCTTCATCGGGAATTACATCGACGGCTACAGGGTAGGAATGCGGGTGCGAATGTCCGGAATAAATATCATAGAGAAATGATCCGATTGAATTATTTCCACCGGTCGCAATACGTTCTCCGGTTACGGCATTAAAAATTTCATTGGCAATATATACTTCCGGTACACCATCCTGATCAAAATCAGCCAGCGCAGTAGAAAAGTCTTCTGCGAACCATTGGCGGTTGGTGGGGAGACCGGCAGTTACCCGCTCTTCAGAAATCCACTGCACATCGTATGTTCCAGTGCCCGTTCCGTTTGGATTGATACCCGCCGGATTGTATTCGTAGGATACCAGACGTCTGTAATTGGCATCTACTCCAGATACGATATAGATAAATTCAGTCATTCCATCCTGATCGGTATCTCCGATAGAAAATCCTTTTGAGAATGAAGACACGGGGAGCGTATTTGGCTGATATTTGAGTTCTCCAGTTGCTCCGTCCAGGATGCAGAACATATTTGGTTGAGAAAAATCAGTTCCGGTTTCCCGTATTCCCATAACTTCTGCTGTCTCGTCGTCCCCGTTCATTTCTCCTACAACGAAAGGAATCATAGTATTAAATTCAAGAGAAGAGGTCCATTTTTCTTTTATAGCAAAATTATCGTTGTCTGGCAGACTGGGTTCGGTGGGTGCATCTAAAATAATCTTTTCAGAGATCTGACTATTCATCGTGTTCGTGTTGAATAGGCTTAACATAATTACAATTCCAAAGTAGTAAATCTTTTTGTACATCATAATGATTGTTTAATGGATAAATGATTAGGATTTATGTGACCATTGATCACTAAAGGGCAATAACTATACCTAAAGGCTTATCATTAACAATATGAATTTATTTTTTTTTAAAATAAAAAAAGCCACTCCGGAAAAGAGTGGCTTCTTTGTTATTTTATGAATTTATTTAAAAACTGCTACGAAATGAAGCTGATTAAATCATTATAAATGATCAAAATGATAGGCATTAGTTACCAATAATAATTCGGGAAACGTTTTTACTTTTTTCATTTTTTATAGCTATAAAATAAATTCCCGGCGGAAAAGAATTACTGTTGACCGGAATACTAAATATATGCTGATTTATGAAAATTTCTTTTTTGTAAAAAACGCTACCGTACAAATCGTATATATCAACATTCATCTTTCCCTGAAAATCGGTGAGGCGAATGTCAAAATTTTCTGTAGCAGGGTTAGGAAATACTTCTATGTTTTTGTTGTCAACAATGGTCTCAATTCCTACTATGTTACAATTAGAAAAATCAATATTTATTTCATTAGAAGTAACGGCCTGAGCCGTTGTACACTCTTCCGTCACTGATAATACTGCGGTTACTTTGTCTCCTTCCTCCAGGTCGCTTGCGGTAAAAAATTCTCCGCTGGTTCCGGTAGATATTCCATTTATCAGCCATTCGACTCCAGGATTACTACCCTCCTGGTCAATCGTAGCGGAAAAGTTTAAAACCTGATCCACGCAAATACTGTCCTGTGTTAAACCGATAGAAATCGTCGGATCAATTACCTCGTTTGCGATAAGTGAATAGGCTTGAGAAGATACGGTATTTTCAACGAGACAAGTCTCATCGCTCGTAACTGTACAAACAACCGTCAGGTCGTCCGTCACCAATTGCTGTAAAACGGTATTGTTGTTATCAACGATATCTGCTCCATTAACCGTCCAGTTATAGATTGGATTGGCTCCCGCATTCTGAGCGGTAGCTGTAAAGGTGATTGTCTCCCCGACACAGGTGGTCCCTGCTTCTGACGTAATCTCTACAGATAGTGACTGCAACTCAATTACACTGATTACGACGTCCTCTGAAAATACCGGATCAGATGATGCACAGTTCGAGGAGGAAGTTACATTTACGCTGATGACATCCCCGTCGTTTAACTGATCAAGCATAATAGACATTTCTCCCGTCCCTACTTCGGTGTTGTTTAACAACCACTGAATAGACGGAGTATCACCGCCATCTACTATTTGCGCAGTCAACGTTACGGATTCATTTTCACAAATTTCGGTGGCACTGGAAACCACCGCAACCGTTGGAACCACTGATTCTATAAAGTTCAAACTCAAACTTTCAGAAGTAGCAACATTAGATATCAAACAGTTTTCGTCAGACGTAATACGACAGGTTACCTGATCATTTTCATCCAATTCCATTGTTGTAAAAGTAGCCGTATTATTGCCAACCGTAGTTCCATTAATCATCCACTCATAATCCGGGTTACTACCCGCGTTTGTTGTAGTTGCACTGAAGGTAGCAGATTCTCCTTCGCAAATACTGGTTACATTCGCAGAAATATCAACGATCAATGGCAGGACAGGATTTACCGAAATAATTGCTGAACTGGTTACCATATCATTAACCAAACACGATTCGGAGGAGGTTATTTGACAGGTTATTTGATCATTGTCATTTAAATTATCAGCAGAAAAAACTGGCATATTTTCACCCACCGCATTTCCATTAACCAGCCATTCGTACGCAGGATCGGTACCGCCGTTTATTACAGTAGCGGTAAACGTGATCCCCTCTCCCGCACAGATTTCTGTTTGATCGGCTGTGATTCCCGCAGTTAGTTCGAGGAGCGGAGCTATCGCTACTTCGACCGATTCGGATATTACCATATTTTCTGACAAACAAGCCTCAGAAGATATAATCTGATAACTTACCTGATCTCCGTCATTTAAATTATCAGTAGAAAAGACTGGCATATTTTCACCAATCATATTTCCATTAACCAGCCATTCGTACGCAGGATTGGTACCACCGTTCGTTACCGTGGCCGTAAAAGTGATCGTTTCTCCCGCACAGATTTCTGTCTGATCGACTGTGATTCCCGCAGTTAGTTCGAGGAGCGGAGCTACCGTTATTTCGACCGGTTCGGATACCACCATATTTTCCAACAAACAAGATTCAGAAGATGCAATCTGATAACTTACCTGATCTCCGTCATCTAAGTTATCAGTAGAAAAGACTGGCATATTTTCACCAATCATATTTCCATTAACCAACCATTCGTAGGCCGGGTTGGTGCCGCCGTTCGTTACCGTGGCGGTAAACGTGATCCCCTCTCCCGCACAGATTTCTGTCTGATCCGCCGTAATTCCCGCAACTAACTCAAGGAGTGGAGCTACCGTCACTTCGACCGGTTCGGATACCACCATATTTTCCAACAAACAAGATTCAGAAGATGTAATTTCGCAACTCACCTGATCGTTATCACTCAATTCATTAACAGTAATAGTTGGTTCGTTTGCACCAAATTCCTGTCCGTTGATTAACCACCGGTAGACGGGATCTGATCCGGCGTTTTCAATAGTTGAGGTAAATATGACCGACGATCCCTCACAGATATTCTGACTACTGGCTGTAATACTGATATTCATGGTATCCGGTTCGATTACCATTACGCTTATCTCATTGGAAAATACTGGTTG
>CAKZUV010000323.1 GCA_937921555.1 uncultured Saprospiraceae bacterium | reverse complement strand
AAAGGGTATTCCAGGCCTTTGCGTCAATTCCACTAAAGGAAAAATAGACAATAAAAACGGTGGAAACCACGTACAATAAAATCCCGCCAATCGCGTACTTTTGCCGCCATTCTACGAGCATTTCTTTGTGCATTAATGTTCGAACTTCCGTCAGTAAGGTCATATTTTGCAAAGGTAATTAATTAGAGTTGTTATTCCAGTCAGCAGAGGGTCAATTATTGCGATCACCAAATCAAAAATGTTAATTGAAGTATTTTTTTATAAACCAAGGTTGCCGTGTGGTGTTAGATAGGTGGATATTTGGGTGGTGCGAATTTGAGGGAGGGCGTTCAGTAAACTGTGTCTATTCCTTATTTATGTTTCTTGTTTTTTTAGAGCATGTTTATGTAAATATTTATCACCCATATATTTCTTTTTATAATAAAAAATTGGCTAACGCCCGCCTATGTACGCAAACCTGAAAGATTGTCTGAACGACCTAGAAAAACACGATCAATTATTGAGAATTACCCAACCCGTTGATCCCAATCTGGAAATGGCAGAAATTCACCGGCAGGTATTCGATGCCGGAGGTCCTGCCATTTATTTTGAAAATGTAATTGGAAGTCCCTTTCCGGCAGTATCGAATATATATGGTACCTTCGAGCGGACAGAATTTATATTCCGGAAAACGCTCGAAAAAGTCAAAAAGGTCATTGAACTCAAGGCCGACCCTACCCTGTTTTTAAAAAATCCGTGGCGGTACCGAACCGCACCATTTACGGCATTGAGCGCACTTCCCTTTAAATCGCCTTTCGGGTTGAACGTAAAATACGGGGAAACGACCATCGACCAGTTGCCGCAGGTTATTTCCTGGCCGGACGACGGTGGTGCTTTTATCACGCTGCCACAGGTCTGTACACTTCCTCCGGATAACGATAATATCATGCAATCCAACATCGGCATGTACCGGATTCAACTTTCGGGCAACCAGTATGATATCAATCAGGAAGTAGGCATGCACTATCAGATTCACCGGGGAATCGGGGTTCATCACACCGCTTATAATCAATCCGATAAACCCTTCCGGGCAAGTATCTTCGTAGGTGGTCCACCCTCCCACGCCTTTGCGGCCATCATGCCGCTGCCCGAAGGATTGAGTGAAATGACCTTTGCGGGAATGCTGGCTGGCAGACGATTCAGATATGGGCTGGACAACCGGGCGATCGTATCGGGTGATGCGGATTTTTGTATTACGGGTACGATTTTAAAAAATCATAAAAAACCAGAAGGACCATTTGGTGATCACCTGGGTTATTATAGTCTGGAACACGAATTTCCGGTCATGAAGGTTGATAAAGTCTATCACCGTAAAGATGCTGTCTGGCAGTTTACGGCGGTAGGCCGTCCGCCGGCGGAAGATTCGAGTTTTGGGTATTTGATTCACAAGCTGGTAGGAGCCTTGTTGCCGGGAGAATTTCCGGGCGTCCGGCAAATCAACGCCGTAGATGCTGCGGGTGTGCATCCGTTGTTGCTGGCGGTGGGCAGTGAACGGTATATGCCATTCAGGGATAAAAAACCGGAAGAGATTCTTACCCAGGCCAACCGGATTATTGGTAGCGGACAAACCAGTCTCGCCAAGTTTCTTTTCATTGCCGCAGAAGAAGAAGGTGTTGAAGTGGATGCGCATAAAATTCCAGCCTATTTTAAGCACGTTTTAGAACGGGTAGACTGGCGCAGAGATTTACATTTTCAGACAAAAACAACGATGGATACGCTCGACTATTCGGGTACCGGCTGGAATGCGGGTTCAAAATTAGTGGTTGCCTGTTGTGGTGATCCATTGAGAAAATTGTCGGATCAGATACCAGATCGTTTTGATTTACCCACGGGATTTAGTACACCCAGATTCTGGCAGGCAGGCGTGTTATTGTTGAATGGACCTGCTTTTACAGATTATAAAAAAGCAGTTTCTGAGATGAATGAATTGACCAGCTATCTTGAGAAAAGCCCACTGGAAGCTATCCCGCTAATTGCGGTGGTGGATGATGCTGATTTTTCTGCGGCTACCGAAAATAATTTTTTGTGGACCGTTTTTACCAGGGCGAATCCTTCGCACGATACCTACGGCGTGGATGATTTCACCCAAAACAAACATTGGGGATGTCGCGGACCGCTGGTCATTGATGCCAGAATAAAACCGCACCACGCGCCGGTATTGATTAAGAACAAAAAAGTAGAGGAAAAAGCAGAGAAACTATTGGGAGAAGTATGGAAAAGATAAAGGAAGCAACCAGTGAGTTAATCAAGTTATGGAAGTGGGTTTTCAATGATAATCATTCCATCACCGCCCCCTTTAATTTTTAATAATTGATCGGTTGAGATCATAGCATTCTTGGAAAAGTCCGCCAGGGACTTTTTTTGGTTAGTATTTTTCATAATACATTTTTAGGTGAAGGCCGGTTATAAGGACCTTCTGTGGTTAATAATATTTTCAAGAACTATCTATGTGAATTTCGTGCCAAAAAAGCCGGGAGCGGTATCTTATTATAAATTAATGGTCAATTCTTTGGGTAAATAGAATTATCTCAATATATTACCAGCTTAACCTTTAAACTCCTAAGCTGAGACTTATGAAAAAATTCCTCACATTATTAGCAACGCTCTTTTTTCCATTATTAAGTTTTGCTCAGGACAGCGTTCCGGGCCTGGACCAGCGGGTAAACGACCTTATAAAACCATATACGACCATTATTTCTAAAATTGTCTTTGTGGCAATCCCAGTTGGTGAAAATTTGTCGATTCCCGTTGTTTTAATTCTATTGCTTTTAGCAGCCACTTATTTTACCATCTATTTTGGATTTCCCAATTTTACGAGGTTCGGGTTGGCGATAAATGTAGTGCGTGGAAAATATGACAGCACAAAAGAGGAAGTAGATCCGAATATGATTACCAGAGACGGGGATATTCCTGATACGATTCGGGTAGAAGGAGGAATCGGAGAGGTAACGCCGTTTCAGGCCCTGACCTCCGCACTTTCCGCTACCGTTGGTTTAGGAAATATTGCCGGAGTTGCCATCGCCATTGCCGTGGGTGGACCCGGTGCTACCTTCTGGATGATTCTCGCCGGATTCTTGGGAATGGCCAGTAAATTTACGGAGTGTACGCTGGGGGTAAAATACCGGGAGATTGGTCCCGACGGGACGGTTTATGGTGGTCCGATGTATTATCTGAGTAAAGGTCTGGGAGAAAGAGGTATGGCCGGACTGGGTAAATTCTTTGCCGGATTTTATGCAGTGATGCTGATTGGTGGTTCTTTTGGTGGTGGAAATATGTTCCAGTCTAATCAGGCTGCGGCGCAATTCAAGACGATTTTTAAAACAGTCATTGGACCGGAATCTATCGGGATGGCCGGAACGCTTTTTGGGCTGGTACTGTCCATCATCGTCGGTATTGTGATCATTGGTGGTATCAAACGTATTGGGAAAATAGCCGAAAAAATTGTTCCCGCTATGGTAGGTATTTACGTAGCTGCGGCCATTTTTATCCTGATTGCAAATATTAATTTGATTCCGAATGCATTTGGTCAGATATTCAGCGGTGCTTTCACCGGTGCAGGTATCGGAGGTGGTATCATTGGTGTTTTGATTCAGGGATTTAAAAGAGCTGCCTTTTCAAATGAGGCAGGTGTAGGTAGTGCTTCGGTCGCTCACTCTGCGGTAAAAACAAAATATCCGGCCAGTGAAGGAGTTGTGGCCTTACTGGAACCCTTTATTGATACGGTGTTGGTTTGTACGATGACCGCCCTGGTGATCATCATTTTTAATACTTCAGCCGGAGGTGCCTTTGAATACGGTGATGTGGTCAGCGATAAAGTATTAATCCAGGGGATGACCGACAGAATTGGTGGTGTTGATCTTACCAGCGCCGCATTTGAGAGTGTTCTTCCGGGATTTTCGTACGTATTAACCCTGGCCGTTATTCTATTTGCATTTTCTACCATGTTATCCTGGTCGTATTATGGACTACAGGCGTGGATGTATTTATTCGGAAAGAGTAAACGCGCAGAAATAGTTTATAAGGTATTGTTCTGTTTATTCATTATCATCGGAGCTGCTGCTAGTTTGGG
>CAKZUV010000322.1 GCA_937921555.1 uncultured Saprospiraceae bacterium | reverse complement strand
TAGCATAACCAACTGAATCAATTTTTTCTTTTTCGAGTGACCCCCAAAGGACACCGGGAAGCTCGAAAAAGAAAAAAAATATAATCTGCAAAGTATCTTTTTAGGTTTTAATTTTGTCCAGTTTATAGGGGGTTGGTACAGTGGTGTCACAGCGGGTGTCACAACAGGGTTACCTTATAAATTCTATATATGAACCTAAACTCCATACAAAAAGAAAAATTATGATCATTTCAATTGTAAAATAAAGCCACTTAGGAAACGGTTTTACTTTTTCATAATTTAAAGTTACAAAACTATAAAAACTTGTTTCCCTGTAACTATTTGACAAATAGGAAATTAAAAATATTATTCCTCCAGTTACAGGAAATAATAATAGAACAGTTTTAATTTCAACTTCGATTTTTAGAATTAAAAAAATAAAATATACTAAGGCTAAAAGTAATAGTAACCCGAAAAATTCCAATCTATAAATAAATTGCCACCACGCATCAAAAAATTTTTGATCTTCACATTTTTTCTCATAGTGATACAGTGATAAAAGATTTTTTTTCATGTTTTTACATTTAATAATCAGTGGATATTAATCCATCTAATCCTCCTGGGGAATATTTGTCTGTAAGATAAATTCTATATTTTGCAGCTGCTTTCCCTGATTCCCAGCCCATATTAAGGATAAAACCTTGAGCACTTGATGTTCCCACTCTTGCCATGTATAAATCACCAGCTAGCAATAAAGATCTTGCGGATAAAACTGAATTCCTACCCTCATATATATCGGAACCATAATCAACTATATTTAATGCTGCCGCTGCACCTCCAACTAACTTTGTTCTTGTTTCAAAAAATGGATCAATCTTTCCAATATTAAAGTCATTGAAGGCTAATTTTGACATAGCAGCCCACTTCATATTATATGCTTTCAGACTACTAGAAACTCCAGAAAGCGTTATACCGTTACCGCTATCTCCGGACGAAGCTGGACTTTGAAAATCAACCTCAGCAGAACCAGTATAATCCCAACTTCCATCTCCATACAATTGAACGTTTTTTCCATTAGCAGCTTCATATTCGTACGTTATACCAACATATTCCACATCATTTCCATAATATTTCTCTGCATCCTCCTGACTATTAACATGTTCATTATATTCTAACGAGCCATCAACTGTATTTTTTATCCAGCCATCAGGTGATTCCACACTCCTTCCATCTGGATCAATAAACAATATCGGATTCCCCATCACATAATTATAAGGGCTCCAACTCGCATAATCAGCCGCCAGCGGATCAACACTCAAAAACACAGCTAATCAATCATCATAAATATAACCAAATTCGTATCATACATACTAAAAAAAGCCCCCGGTCTCAGCGGCTCTTTTGTCTTTTCTTTTTTTGCTTGTTAGCTGTTTCTACACTGGCCGTGTAAACTAACCCTCTGATTTATCGCGAATTATCAAATACGCTTCTAGGTTTTCGTTTTTCTAGTTTTTAGAGCAAACTCAATTCTTCCATAAAAAATCCACGTAAAGACATGATGAGCTTTACGTGGATTTTTTTATTTCAGCGCCATCACTACTTCGGTCAAATTTTTACACCAAGTGGCGCCATTATTTTCAGCCATCTCCCCTACTGCTTGCAAACTTTTTTGAATAAAGGGCTCAAACGGTCCATCGATTTCGGAAAAACAAAAAACGGTATTTTCCGGACGTTTATTTGAATCATCAATAATTTCGGCAATAGAATAAATCCCTTTCATTTTACTGGTAATGACGTAAAGACAATAATCAGCCGTTGAGCGTTCCAGGATTTCCCGGTGCTTGGCGGCTTCGGTCCATTCGGAAACTACCGGATTGTAATATTCGATACCAAGCTCTGGAATCAAGGCTTCCCGCCAATGGGATTTATTACAGGTTCCACCGAGAAATACTTTTTTCATAAATTTAAGAAGTAGAGGATTTTTGAAAATTTAGAGCTATACGGTTATGTGTGTCATTTGGTATCCTGCAGCTTGTGTTCCTATAGGAAAGACCTCACCCTGATAAACTTTAGTTAACATTCCCAAAATTTAGTTGAGGGAAACGCTTTCAAATTATTCACAAAAATAATAGCAAGAAAATTCAGACTGAGTAAAATATTATTCAGGAATTTCAAAATAACTATTTTCCTTTATCTGTTTTTTTAAAAGTCTGCGGATTTCTGCCAGCGTATTCTCCTTTACAATTTTTCCATCAAGGTAAACTGTTTGTAATAATCCTTCGGACTCCTGTTCGGTGGTGACCATATCTTCCATTTTTTCCACGAAGGTGTTCGTTCCGGAGAGTTTAATCATCCCTTTCGCAGATTTTTTAGTGCCATCGTCCGTTTTAGGATCCTTGAAAATCGGCCGGCCTTCGCCGTTCACTTCTCCGTAAGTGGCTTTCATAGCAAATCCAAAAGTATCCCGCGTCACGTACTGGTACGTGTAAGATCCAATCCCGAACACCACATTGGTAGAGGCAAAACCTTTGGCTTCGAGCTGACTACAGATCGCTTTACAACGTTCGAGGGTAATACTGTCTCCGTAAATCAGTCCGATATGACCGTCCAGTAATTTATAGCCGGTAGCGGTTTCGGTCCCCCCGAAGATTTCCCACAGGCATTCTACCGAGCCTTTAAATTCAGGACTGCCCGGTTTTGCCGCCGGATCGCCACAGATAATCTTCACCGGGTCTCCGCTGTCGGGACGAATAACCACTTTTCCATCTCTGGCCAGAATTTCAGATTTTAGTTTGGGAATAAATTCCGTAATTACCTTCCAGTAGTCCCAGGTATCGGAGACAATACTGACAATTCCGGCGGGATAAGTTTCGGTGATCAGCCGACGGAAAGTGCCGATCTCATCATCCTGCGTTCCCATACACATGACGGAATGTTCGGTGGCCGAAACACTTCCACCGACCAGTTCTTGATCGACGTCGGCACCGTAATATTCTTCCAGAAAGTCGATGGCTGGGATGGTATCCGTTCCGGTAAAACTTAACAGGTGCCCGGCTCCACTCATCATCGCGGCTTCTAATCCGGCCATTCCCCGGAAGCTAAAGTCGTGTCCCTGCCAGTTGACAAATTCCGGATCACCACCGGTTTTTTCTGCGTAGCTGTCGAGAATTTTCCGGTACTGGAACGCCATAGTTGCGCTCGTACAGGGCATCCAGATGATGCACGATAAAATCGTTTCCAGAAAATTAGTGATCCAGAAAAATTCTGGTTTGGTATTTTTGATGGTAAACATGGGCATCCGGATAGGAACCAGCATTCCTTCCGGCAATGCTTTGATTTCAATTGGAAGATAACCCAGATCGTGTAAGGCCGCTACGTGCTCATAAGTAATCGCGTCCGGTCCCAGATAACCGGAAATCCGGCGCTGGTATTTTTTGATAACTGCTTCTTTTGGTTTTCCGAAAAAATCCTGGTCAAACGTTTCAACCAGATATTTTTTAATAAAATATTGTAAACCAAAAAATACTACTTTATCGATTCCTTCGATTCTGGATTTACGGGGAGTCCAGTTGGAATAAACCAGTTCTGTTCCTTCCGGATATTGGCGACGATGATCAACTTTATAACCATCACAAAGATTCATTGGATTTTGCATATCTATTGTTTTAAATTAAGTCTTCTAATTTTATTTGTGTAAGTGATTTGTTTTCAATCGTAGAAAATGCATTGGTTGTGAAGATACCCGCAAAGTGCTGGCTGAGTTCTTCGAATCCTTTGCTGAAAATTCCGTGAGAAACGATCAGATAAATCGGGCCGCTGTTCTTCGCTTTGAGCTCTTTTGCCAGGCCAAGAAAAGTTCCTCCTCCATCGCAGATATCGTCTACGATGTAACATGGTTTACCATTCAGGTCTTCGGCGTATACCGTAAATCCGGTCAGCTGACCATTTTTTACATCTCTGATTTTGCTGCACTCTACGACCGGAATTCCTCCCAGGAAGCTGGACACTTTATATATTTTTTTGAGCGCACCACCGTCGGGTGAAATCAACAACAAATCTTTTTTATCACCAATACATGCTTTTACGAATTCGTGATTGGAAATAATGGTGGCCCGTTCAAGTAAAGCGCCCGTCACTTCCGAATGAGGATCAAATACCAGCACCCTTTTAAAATTCTGTGCATTGATCAAATCCGTGTAAACCTTGACACTCAGTGGTTCGCCGGGGACCATAACCCGGTCTTGTCTCGCGGCGGGAAAATAAGGAATCAATAATTCCAGGGATTGAATTTCCATTCTCCTCAACGCGTCCGTGGCAAGTAGCATTAAACCGATGTCCCGGAAATTCTTAGGTCGCAAAGTAATCATCACCGAATCCGTTTCGTTCAACTGTTCGGTAATTTGCAAATGTGGCTCTCCCCCATTAAAGTCAAAAACTTTGTGGGCAATGCTTTTTCCGTAAGGGTGAAAATCAGGATCGAGATGTAAATATTTCATTTTGTGTTATTTTTACACAAATTTAAATTAAAAAAATTCTTTTTGCAAGCATTTTGCGTAAAATTTACACAAAATATTAAAAAAAGTAGTTTTTTACCTGTGAGGATGTGTAAAATAGATTTACGGGAAGGCGGAAAGATGGTTGCTTTGCAACGCGGAATGATAGGCTTTTGACTTGGTTAGTCAGGTCGGGAGGTGGATTTTTGTTTTACGCTTGTACGAGTAGTTGACGATAGATTTGATAGTTTTCATTATCAAAACAGACAAAAATTATTTTATAACCTGAACGCCCATCCTACTTTTTAGTCGCTCTGTTAAGTTTATCATTTAAGGTTTTGCCAATCCCCTCATCGGGTAGTCGCTCCGCAATCATCAAATCCAGATGCAGTTGATCGAGACGGTGCATAGCCGCGTATAGATTTTTAGCCGCCTCTTCCAGATTTCCGGAAGGAGATAAAACTTCCTGTTGCTCCAAAGGAATTCCGGGAATACTATTTTTAAAAACCAGTAACCCAATTTTTTTATCAGCATATTCTGAAACCAAATTTTCTACCTCCGTAGTTAACATCATCGGCGTGGCGGGAGCGTAATGTCGTGACAACATACCAGGGGCCTGAGGCGCCTTTTCCGCGTGTGTACGGGTGGAGAGTTTACCAATTTTATTTTCAATCCGGGCAACTGATAAAGATCCCAGCCGATAGATAACAGGTTGCTGATTTTCGAAACCAATGATGGTTGATTCGATCCCCCGGTCACAGGTTCCGCCCTCCAGAATGACATCCAGTTCTTCCGAAAAATAACGGGATACGTGCGCCGTCGTCGTCGGGCTGATCGAACCAAATGGATTTGCGCTCGGCGCTGCCAGCGGAAAATCCAGCTGGTTTAATAAGGCAAGCGCAATTGGATGATTGGGGACTCTGACTGCTACGGTGTCTTTTCCCGCGGTCACGATATCCGGAATGACAGATTGCTTTTTCAACACTAAAGTTAACGGTCCCGGCCAAAAGTTTTTAGCCAGTTCCATTGCCATTTCCGGGATTTCACGGGCAACGACGGGCAAGAATTCTGCGGACTTTATATGTACAATCAATGGATTGTAAAGCGGCCTCTTTTTTAATGAAAAAACCCTGGCAATCGCCGTTTCACTGTAAGCGTTTCCGGCAAGTCCGTAGACCGTTTCAGTTGGCAGGGCAATAATCTGGTCGTCGATCAGTGTCCTGGCGGCCAGTGATATATCGGTGGTAATCATAATGTTTGAATGATGTTTTTTTCCCGGAAACAATTGTAAGTACGAATCAAAACAAGACTACTCTACGGTCGCCTCTTTAAACCAAACTTCGGCATAACTACCGTTCTCGTACTGTTTGGTAATATCTCCCCCGTAGATTTCGGAACCGGTACTCCAAACCATATTTGATTCCGGATCTTTACCATTGGTTTGATTGTAAGCACCTTGTTTAAAAAATTGAGCTTCCCCCGTGTAAGCCGCCGGTTTTTCGGTCCCGTCACGACCAATGGAAGCGTAAAGGGTTTTGATCTGTTGTGGCATATCGGAGGATTTTGCGTACTCCGACTCAATCAGACTTTTGGTAAAAGTTTTGGTTTCGTGACCAGGGCTTGAGAAATTAAGTTTCATAATGCCGTCCTTGACAACTACCTTGTAGCTGAATTCTTCGCCCAGCGCAATGCCCTCTTCCGGCTCCTTCGGATATCCATCCGGCGCATCACCAATTACAGACATATCATATCCCCAGACTGCCGTCGAAAAATCCCATCTTCCACCATTGTCACCTTCCGTATTAATTTCATAATTCCAGTAAAGGGAGCCTTTTTCGTGGCCCGGAAATTTCTTGTAAAAGATTTTCAAAGGCTCATTTTTATGACCATCATCACTATGAATCTGGCCAACTACCACCGAATAAGAAGCCGCGGCTCGCGCGTCTCCGGTTGTTGAAACATGCTGCACCTTCAGCGTTCCCGTCAGTCTTCCGCCATCCTTGGGCAGCCATCTTCTTTTTTCTCCTAACTCTGTTCTGGTATTGCTTGAATTTTTGGTGGTTACACCGGAGTTAGGGGTTTTATAAACTACCCAATTGGTACCATCTTCATTAATGGTATAGAAAAAATCTTTCTTTTCGTAGTTCACTAAATCCTTACGCGATTCTCCGTCTCCCAGTTTGATAACCCATTTATCAAAATAAGGAAATACATCGCTGGGATAAACGGTTTTTTGCATTATTGGCTTCCTCTCTTTACCTTCTGCGTTTGAAGGTTTGTCTTTACAATTTATACAAAGGAAAGAAATACTCAATAACATAAAAAACAGAGGTAAAGCAGAAGTGATTTTTTTCATAAGTGAAATATTTTATGACTGTTCTTTTTGTAAAAGTATTTTTCTAATAAAGTCTAATATAAAGCAGGTAAAGATAGATAAGAACGTGGGAAGTTCCAAATGTAGTTTGTAAGGAAGATGTGGTCGAACAATCAGGATATTTGGTTCATTACTAAACAAAGTCCATCAAAAGCAGGGAGTTTTATAATTAAATAGGTATTTTACAAATCAGTATGTCGTACCTCAGAACTACCCTGATTATTATTTTTCTTTCTTGTCTGTGCCAGCATGTATCAGGCCAGCCTTTTCGTTGTGACGGACGACTGATTTTATCCGCCGTGACGGGAAATACTACCACTTATAATGTGATTTTTGCACCTTTTGGCGCCGTCTTCTACAGTCCTTTTGCCAGTTTTCTGGGAGAAAGCTTTAACGCGGTTGGATTTAATCCCGCGGATAATTACATTTATGGGGTAAAAGAAAACACCAATTCCATTGTGCGCTTGCGGGCCGATGGAAGTCATCTGGTTGTGGGGACGGTGGATCAGGTGGAAACGCTGCAATCGTACGCGGGAGATTGCACCCCACAGGGGCAGTATTTATGCCACGACAACGCGCTGGACAAAATTCTGGTTTTTAATGTATCAGATGATTTTTCGCTGGTGCGGGAACTGGATTTATTCTGGGATCCGTCTTCGGAAAATTCCGGTCCGTTTACTACCCGGATTGATGATTTTGCCATTGATCCTAATAATGCCGGAATAGCCTACGCCTTTCAGGCGCATTATCCTCAGGATGATTTCGAACCAGACAATACCAGGGGATATTTGTTGAAAATTAACGTAGACTTTTCTGATCCGAACGTCGGAATGGTTACCCCGATTGCGCCCATTCCGGCAACTACGGTCCTGCAATTAGAAAGTCTATTTTTTGACGCGGGTGGTCAGCTCTACGGCTTGGGACCGTACACCACCGGATCTTTTATCCAGAACAGACTTGTCTCCATAAACCCGAATACTGCGCAAGCTACCATTCAGGGCCTCAGTACGCCGCTGGCCAACACGAGCGATGGCTGCTCTTGTGCTTACGGACTTTATTTTACCAATGATATCCAGCCACGCGACATTCCCTGCAGCGGAACAGAACTGGATTATGTGCTCACCATCACCAACCGTTCTTATCTGGAATTGACGGGTTTGAGCCTGACGGATACCCTGCCCGAGGAAATGGTGATTCAGGATATTACCGGTGACTTTTCGGGCACCATAGAAAACGGAACAGGTACCGGCACCAAAATTCTAACTATTAATAACCTCACGGTTCCCCCCAGAGGTTCGGTGGTTATTACGATGCACGCGGAAGTAATTGACATCCTCGTGGGATCCATTCCCAATCAGGCATTTTTGACAAATTTGCCACCGCTCTTCGGAGGGTCCATGGTTTCTAATGATCCACAAACCCCGGGTATTGCACCGGATCCTTCCAGTTTTTTATCAGAACCACAACCGCTTGACGACGCCACGCTGAGGATTATCCCACCGTCAGATTGTCTCAATGCCAATGATGCACAAGTCATCGTTTCTTCTCCCCTTCTTCAAAGCGGAAAAAATTATAAGGTGTTGGTTAGAAATAAAAGCTGGGAAGAATTCCATTATAATTTTTTGATTGGAAATGATAAAACCTTTGTGATTGATAGCCTGCTGCCGGGAGAATATCATATTTCTCAGGTCACCCTTGAAAATAGTTTGTGCAGTTTTGGCTGGAAAGAACAACCGATTTTAATTGAGGCACCCAACGAGCAATTACAGGCAACCGTTATCACCAATAGTCCGATTTGCGAAGGCTCGGATTTAGAACTGACCGCGGCTCTCTCTCCGGGTGCAACCGCCTATTGGACCGGGCCGGAACGATTTGGCTCCGAGGAATCAAGTCCAACCATAGACTCGGCATCGGCAGATTATAGCGGGATTTTTAAGATGGTAGCCACTTATGGATTTTGTGAACAAACCAGAGAAACCGAAGTCCTGGTCGCCCCGGAAATTCAAGCCAGTATAACCGGAGACTCCGCGTATTGCGAACGGGCACCGGTCCAATTACTAGCTACCGGCAATGGAGAACTTACCCGTTTTTCCTGGTCGGGGCCTGGCAACCTTACGAGTGACAGCCAACAGATAGTTCTTCCGTCGATGATGCCATCCATTGCCGGAAATTACGACGTAGTAATTGACAATGGCGTCTGTACCGATACGGCAAGTACCCTGGTGACCCTGCTGCCATCACCAACCATCCAACTTCCCGGATTGATAGAAACAGATTTTTGCACACCGCTGCGACTCCGTCCCGTCATTACGGGAGATTCAGAAGTGATTTACCAATGGTCCCGTCAGCAGGGACTGGACTGTTATGACTGCCCTTCACCCGAGTTACAAAATCCCTTTCTACCCAGCTACCAGCTTGCGGTACAAAATGACATAGGCTGTGCCGATACGTCGGTGGTCCAGGTGGTATTAGACAAAGAAAAATTATTATACGTTCCCAATGTTTTCAGTCCCAATTTTGACGGTCGGAATGATTATTTTAGAATGTCTCCCCATTGCGGGATTTCTCACTTGCGGGATTTAGAGATTTTCGACCGGTGGGGCGGATTGGTTTTTTCTAAAAAAGAAATTAATCATTTAAATCCGCTGGAATTCTGGGATGGCCGGGTGAATGGAGTGCCGGCAAAAGCAGGTGTCTACATCTGGCAGGTTGAAATGATCCTGGTCGATGGAACTGTATTGCGGAGAAGCGGAGATGTGGGCGTTTTGCGATAGATTTGTTTTTGTCTTAATACCCTTACCAAACAAGTTACGTCTTCGGGCCGACCAGAAGATCACTACCCGGATCGGTTCAGCAGGGTTTTTTAAACCTTTCTATTAAATTTTATGTTGAAAATAATGGTGCCGGATAAGCGACGGTTTGACCTTAAAGGGGATAAATAATTCAGCAATCCGGTAATAAATCAGTACCTTACAGTTAAACCATCTTTCGATCAGTCGTACCGTAATATGCGTTGGATTCGTACCATCTTCCTGCTGTGTTTCTCTGGCTTGACCCTCGGGGCGTTTAGTCAGCCCTATCCCTGTGATGGCCGTCTGATTTTGTCTGCGGTTAACAGTAATACGACCACTTTCAATATTACGTTTGCGCCCTTCCGATCTATTTTTTACGCCCCAATGTCTTCCTATCTGGGAGAGCGGTTTGACGCAGTTGGTTTTAATCCACTGGATAATTTTATTTACGGCGTAAAGGAAAATACCAATTCAATTGTACGGCTTCACATCAATGGCACCCACGAGGTAATTGGTTCTGTTCCCCAGGTAGACACGTTAAAATCATTCGCCGGGGACTGTTCACCGGATGGAATGTATTTATGTCATGACAATGAACTGGATAAAATTTTGGTATTCAATGTTAAAGAAAATTTTGAACTGGTGCGAGAACTGGATTTATTCTGGAGTCCGGCCTCACAAAACAGTGGACCATTTAAAACCAGACTGGAAGATTTCGTCATTGATCCAAATGATCCGGGTACGGCGTATACTTATCAGGGACATTATATGGATTCCGATTTAGAACCCGCTGCTACGCGTGGATTTTTATTAAGAATAAATGTTGATCTTTCAGATCCCAATGCCGGGATGATCACTCCACTTTTTGAAATTCCGAATGATACCATTTTACAATTAGAAAGTTTGTTTTTCACCAAGGAAGGCCAACTGTACGGAATCGGTCCGCACGTGATTGCGCCCTTCGTGGAAAACCGGATTATTTCTATAAATCCATCTACAGCTTCATCGGCTATCGAGGGACTGACGGCACCGCCAGCCACCCAGATAAGCGATGGTTGCTCCTGCCCTTATAGTCTATCCTTTCAAAATGATATTGTTCCGCGTAATTTTGACTGTAGTAATGAAACTGTAAATTTTGTGCTCACGCTAACAAATAATTCTTTTCAGACCATTTCCGGTGTTACGTTGACCGATACCTTACCCGAAGAGATCCTGATCCGCGAAATATCCAATAGTTTTACGGGTGATATTGTCCCTGGAACGGGAGTAGGAACTGGTGTTCTGATAATTGAAAATTTACAAATTCCACCAAAAGAAACGGTAGAAATTGTCCTCACTTCCGAAGTCATTGACATCCCCGAATGGCTGGTTTACAATCAGGCCTTCCTAACCAATCTGCCGGTGCTTTTTGGTGGGTCCAAACTTTCGGATGAGCCCAGAACCCCCGAATTACTGGGTGATGCTTCCGGGTTTATTTCCACGCCGGTGGTACTGGAAGATACCGAAATAACGGTTGTCCCGCCCTCCGAATGCCTGAATGCAAACGACGCTCAATTGATCGTTTCTTCTCCGCTCTTGTCTCCCGGACAAAACTTCAGTGTACTTTTACAAAATGAGAATTTTGAGGAATTCTCGTATGATGTGGTAATCAACGAACAAAACTCCTTTAAGATAGATAGCCTGTTTCCCGGCGAATACGTGCTGGCCAAAGTGACCCTGGAAAATAGTCGCTGCAGTTATTCGTGGGAGGAACAATCGATCCTCATTGAAGCACCTAATGTCCAGCTGATTACTACTTTAAATACCAACAGTCCCCTCTGCGAAGGAGATACACTGACACTGAATGGTACTGTTTTTCCGCAGGGAGAAATCCAATGGAGCGGTCCCGAGGGGTTTTCTGCTGCGGGGTCAAATCTGGCAATTGCGGATGCGCCAAACAGTTACAGCGGCGTTTTTGAAATGCTGGCTACCTACGGATTCTGCACCAAAACAGCACCCGTTGAAATATTAATTGCTCCAAAAATCGAAGCGGCAATTGTCGGTCCGGCATCTTACTGTGCAAGAGCGCCTGTCCATCTGAAAGCGACCGGCAACGGCTCTATTACTTCTTTTGAATGGAGCGGCCCGGATACGACAACTGGTGATGGTCGTCATTTAAAACTATCGTCCATTACGCCCGAACAAGCAGGCTTTTTTGAGGTGATTCTTTCAAATGGAATTTGTTCAGATACCGCTGCAATAGAGATTGAAGTACTTCCCACCCCGGCGATTGAAATGCCCCGGCTGCTGGAAACAGATTTTTGTAACCCGCAACAACTTACCCCAGTTATCAGCGGAGATAATAATGTTCAGTATTTCTGGACAAGAAATCAGGGATTAGATTGTTATGATTGTCCGGCCCCGGAGTTGCAGGCACCTTTTTTACCAAGCTATCAGCTAGTGGTGTCCAACGATTTTGCGTGTGCAGATACCGCCTCGGTGCAAGTAGTCCTGAACAAGGAATCATTGATTTACGTCCCCAACGCCTTTAGTCCCAACTTTGACGGACAGAACGATTATTTTCAACTATATCCGGGATGCGGCGTGACGAGGATTCAAAATTTAAAGGTACTGAATCGTTGGGGCGCAGTTGTTTTTTCTAAGGATGAAATAGATCATTCTAATTCAACGGAATTCTGGGACGGACGGATCGGTGGTCAGCCCGCTTCCCCTGGTGTTTATATCTGGCAGGCAGCAATAGAATTGGCGGACGGAACCCGATTGCAGATAGCCGGCGATGTTGGAATTTTGAGATAGAAAAGTGGTGTCGTTAGAATTTTCTACTTTTACATTTTAGGAATGTTAAATAAATAAAATACGATTCTATACTTCCTCTTTTTGCATCACTCTGCATCGTCAAAATGGTCATTATACACAGCATAACTCCCATTTTTCCTCTTTGATTGATGCAAAAATAGTTCGCCTAGAATCTG
>CAKZUV010000321.1 GCA_937921555.1 uncultured Saprospiraceae bacterium | reverse complement strand
GTAACATCCTCCAGAATATCATCCAGTGTAGTTCGTTCGTTTTCTGCTACGGAAGACGTGATCCGGGAATAAGCCAATAAATCTCCGAGCAGATTGTTCATCCGGATCACCCCGGAGGTAACAAATCCCATATACTCGTTGGCCTCTTCGTTCAGGTCTTTTCCATATTTCTTCTGGATCAAGCTAACAAAACTTCCTACGTTTCTAAGTGGTTCTTTCAGGTCGTGTGCGGCTACGTAAACGAACTGAGACAGGACTTCGTTATTTTCGGCTAACCGGATATTCTGCGATTCAATTTCATCTGATTTTTTACGCAGACTTATATTATTCTTTTCCTTGAGTTTTACTAAATATCCCAATCCGAAAATCAAAATGAGCAAAGCGATGGATATGACAGCAAACATCATTTTATTCTGACGAAGCATCAAAGCCTGATATTCTTTATCATTTTTTTCAACGTCAAACTTAAACTGCAATTCGGTGACCCGGTCTGTTCTTTTCTGATTGAGAATGTAATCGCTCAGCTTCGTATAAGTTTCCAGATACTCCAGCGCAAGCTTGTCATTGCCCTTGTTTTTATTAATTTGAAATAAATCGTAGTTGTTTTGTTGCGTTAATTCCCGGTAATCTCCCTTCTCGGAAAAGACCAGACTTTTTTTGAAAGAAACCTCCGCCGTGTCAATTTTATTTTGCTTTAAATACAATTCACCCAGTCGATTATACAAGCGGGCACTTTCCAGGGTGCTTAAATATTTTGCGTAATCAAAACATTCTATAAAATAAGACTCTGCTTCGTCGTAGAGTTCGAGATGCGTATAGATTTCGGCAATATTGACCAGTCCGCGGGAAATAGATATACCGTCTTCACTTTGACGGTATAGGAGCAGAGACGCTTTTTGCTTGGTCAGTGCCTCCTGATATTTTCCAAAAGAGGTGAGGATATGTCCAAATTTATAAAGGGTACTGGCAATTAATTTTTTATCATTGAGTTTGACGGCCATTGTATAGGCCCGTTCTATCGTTTCGATAGATTCTGTTTCGTGCTTAAGATTGCGATAGGTATTGGCAATATTCTGCAAGGTAATAATCATACCTTCCGTCGAGTTCCGCTGCTCCGCAATACTGAGTGATTTAAAATAATAATCAATCGCTTTCTCGTATTCACCGACCGTTTCGTAGAGCGATCCCAGACCGTGGTAACCATTTTCAACGGTTTCAATATCTCCTTCTCTTTCCGCCAGATCAATGGCTTTGTTATAATAATTTTTGGCAATCGCGTACTTACTCATTTTTTCGTAGACGATGGCCAGATCCGTATAGATGGTTAGTTTCAGATCATTATCATCCAGTTCCTGTGCAATATCCATACAGTCATTGTAGCTGTTGAGCGCATTTTGCAAGTGGTTGTTTTCTTCAAAAACAAAACCCATTTCCCGGATGATATTAAATAAATCTTTTTTATTTCCCGCTTCTGCCGCCTGATCGCGGGCAATATAAATGTAGGCAAGTGCCGTGTTGAAATCTTTGTGAGATGCTCCTGCTGCCATACTAAGCAGATTCTCCGTCGTCTTGTTTCCTATAGTAGGCTCCAGTACTACTTTCAGGCTGTCCATATTAAATGGTTGCTTAGCACTGAGCGTAGCTATCTGTACCACTATGATAGATAAACCAATGAGAAGAATTTTAGAAATGAAGCTTTTCATTTAGCGAGAGTTATTGGAATTTTATGTGTAGTCTAAAGCAAGTAGTCTAAAGCAAGTAGTGTGCTAAAAAAAACGAATTAGCACAAAAGCGCACTAATTCGTTATTTTTTTTGAAGATTCAGATCTTCAGTGTGGTTCGCTTAGCCGCGTTGCGAGATAGTAACTGTGGAAGAAATTGTACCTTTTTCGGCTGTCATTACAGCAGAAGGACGATCTTTCCTTTTGTTACCACCTCCTTTAAGGCTGATCGACTGACGTCGATCTAATACGGCTGAAGTTGGAAGCTCACATTGGAGTTTTTCTAGTTTTTTCATGTCATGGATTTAGAAATTTAAAAAAAAATTAAAGAAATATAGTGATAAAATAACAACTTCGATAAGGAGGGGGAATTTGTTGCAGGGAGGGAATTCGTTGGCAACAACATTTAGTGAGCAAATAGAATGCCAGAAGCTTATTTTATTGTATTTTGTCAAAAAAAGATAGATAACAAACTTAATTTTTATGAATTTTAAAGGTAAGGTGGTGTGGATTACAGGCGCTTCTTCCGGCATCGGAGAAGCATTGGCAGAAGCGTTTGCGCGACTTGGTGCGCGACTGATTCTATCTTCCCGCCGGCAGGCTGAATTAGAACGGGTAAAAGCAAAACTAAAAATGTCCGACGCTAATTGTCTGGTTCTGCCGCTGGATCTGGAACAATATCAGGAGATGGAAGATAAAGTGAAAAAGGCGCTTGTGCACTTTGATCGGATTGATTTTTTGGTCAATAATGGTGGAATATCGCAACGATCCCTTATTTTAGATACACAAATGGATGTTTATAAACGTTTAATGGACATAGATTATCTGGGAACCGTTGCATTAAGCAAGGCCGTTTTGCCTGTTTTTGTAAAACAAAAATCCGGTCATTATACGGTGGTCACCAGTTTGATGGGCAAATTTGCCTCTCCTTTACGATCCGGATATTGTGGTGCGAAGCACGCATTACACGGTTTTTTTGATGCATTACGACTGGAACACGAAGATGACAATATTGGAGTGACTCTGGTTTGTCCTGGCTTTATTCGTACGAATATATCCCATAATGCACTTACCGGAACTGGTGCGGCACAACAGACGATGGATAATGCGCAGGAAAACGGGATGTCTCCTGAGCAGTGTGCTCAGGAAATTATCGCAGCGATTGATCGGGGAAATTACGAGGCATACATAGGAGGGAAAGAACGACTGGCCGTTTACCTGAAACGATGGTTTCCGCGGTTGCTGCATAGGGTAGTGCGCAAATCAGCCGTTACTTGATTAGTTAACTGGAATATTGAATTTTTTTTATTAATAAAAATCTTAGCTATGAATTTTAAACAAAATTTTCTGGTAATCTTTATTACCTGTCTTTGCTGTCTGCTTGGTTCGGGCAATTTATTTGGACAAGATGTCATCATCAAAAAGGATGGTAAAAAAATGAAAGTTATCATCAAGGAAGTCTCCGATACGGAAATCAAATACGTAGACTACCGGGACGTTGAAGGGGTTGTTTTTGTAATGGACCGTGCCCTGATCCGGGAAATAAAATTTTCCTACGGAGAAAAGATCAAGGAAGAAGGCCCCAATCAGGACCGCGCCTATTATGTCGATGATCGCAATCAAAATATTAAACTCAACTTTACGGCAATTGCCAATAATTTTACTATTCTGACTTACGAACGGGTAATCGACCCTTCTTCGAGTTGGGAAGTTAGTTTAAAAATTCCGGGATTAGGCGTTAATAATAATTTTGATAATTTATCCGGAATTGGTTTTTCGGCGGGTTATAAATTAAAAATTGGTTCTGTCTTTAAGAGAGATGGTTACCGGCCCAAGCATATCAGCGAAGGTGGCTATTTCAGATTACTGGCAGGATATACTTTTACGAAGGAAGAAGGAAACCGGGCTAATTTTGAAGATACTAACTCATCTGCACATTTTGGAATTGAAGTGGGTAAACAGTGGATTGTATCGAACCGGGCTGCATTCGATCTCTATGCGGGCTTTCATTACTTCGGTGGTAGTAATAAATTTCAAAGCAATGGTGCTACTTTTGACAATCCTGGCAGCAGCCAATTAATAGGGGGAGATATATATGGTGATAGCAATATTGCATTTTCCATTGGTTTCAGAATTGGTGGGTTATTTGGAAATTACGGCAAGGCCACCGAAAAGAAAAAGAAGCGAAAATAAAAAATCATCAATTTTTTACAACAAAGCCCGGAGCGATCATCTCGCTCCGGGCTTTAATCGATGTTTAGAATTCCCCGTACCCTTGGGTCGGGGATGAATAAACTGCCCGCAAGGGCAAACTAAAAACATAATAAATGTAAAACTTTTTGTTGTTTTATAAATAAACTTTTTGTATTTTTACGTCATGTTAAAG
>CAKZUV010000320.1 GCA_937921555.1 uncultured Saprospiraceae bacterium | reverse complement strand
AAATCACTTTTTAGAGTAGGCTCAACGATTAAACAGATCAAAAGAATCAACGCTTCTGAAAAGGCATATTAGCCGGCTGGTTAAATTTAACTTTTGATAAATCCAGTTCCACCGAAACGTTTCCCGTCTGTTGACTTTGCATATCCACTACCCGGCGATGGGGAAAAGCGATGACCCCATTTACTGGTTGATATTCAGACTGGTCAACGGTTAGTTCCCGGTTGTAACGAAGATCATTAAAATACATTTTTTCCAAATTAAAATCGACCGGATTCAGCCAGTATTCATTGACAAACGGCGTGGCATCACTGGCCATCAAATGGTAGGCGTCATTATTGATATCTGATTTTATATTCTCTTTGGTCATAAAAAAAACATTACCCAAAATAAAATCCTGCAAGGTCTCAAACGAAGCAGGCAGATTGAATTCTGACTCAATAAAAGAAAAATCCTGCACAATATATTCCCGGTCCAAACGATTAATCAAATAAACTGAATCCGTAGTAATCAATACCCGGACACCTTCAATTCCAAACTTTTTTACACTCATCCAGATCACACTATCTTTGCGCATCCTCAGGTCCGCACTCGCCCGGGTTGTCCGGCCGTTCTCCGATAATTTTAATTTTACCTTTGCCGTCATCCACTCCACGTCCAGCCGTTGCTGCTCCAGTTTTTTAACCAGAAAATTAGCAGAACGAACCCGCAGGGTTGTCCCGTCACTGGTTTTTACCGTCTTACAGGCCGATAGGAAAATCAGACAAAGAAAAAAGAATAATAACCGATGAATACTTTTCATATTTCTATTTTAAAAAATTGGCAACTAATAAGATAGGTATATCTCAATCTCTGCACGACAATATTATTCCCCAATCAATAAATCCAACTTCTCCCGTACCACCTCCCAAGTCAATTCATGCTCTTCCATCAACGGAATTCCCGGTCCGGCACTTCGCACAATTCCACCACCGATATGTCGTATGACTCCGTTTTTATCTACCAGAATATTCTTAGGATAACTCGCACCAAAAGGCTTGATATAATTCAGCGCACCGGGAAAATGCCGGAAGTTAAATTCAAACCTATCCAAAAAACGATGAATCTCCGTCGCTCGTTCAGGAGCAAAAGATAAGAATAATACATCCTGTCCCGCGTACATTGTTTGCAGTTCGTTCAGATAAGGCATCTCCACAATACAGGGCGGACACCGCGTAAACCAAAAATTGATAAACAATACTTTTCCGGAAGCCATCCTGGGGTCAAATTTTTCACCATGAATATCCGTCAAGTCAAAATCAGGCATCGGTTTATTTAAAAAATCAGGCATCAGTGGCGGACCTCCCAGCATCTCCAGCGGAATCAGATGAATGCCACCGATTTGAATCAAAGCATTACGCTCTTTTATTTCCTGCGTCACCTTAAATTGAGCCGCCCATTCTTCGGGATTTGTTTCATTATTTTTAACCAGCGATAATTTTTCTTCCAGTTCCGCTGCAGTTAACCGTTCCACAGAATTTCCAATCTGATAAAGTGTATCTGCTTGGGCAAGTAAAATTCCGGACGAAAAGAAAATGATCCCCAAAATTAAAATTATTCTAAAATTCATCTGACCACCGTTTTAATAAAAGTAACTAAATGACCTGCCCGCCAACACAGTAGAAAGACAGGTTAAACAATTAAACAAAAAAAGCCGACGCAACCGCACCGACTAATTTTTTATTTGGACAAGCTCCTATAATAAAGTCTAAAGAATCCAAAATTATTTCTTTTCAGCCAGTGCCTTAATCTTATCTTCCAGTTCATACTCATCGCCGGGCGTATAACTATTATGCTCGTAAACAATATTCCCATCCTGATCCAGCAGAAAAGTCATGGGGACAGTTTGAAAGTTCATCGCCCTTTTTAAATCCTCGTTGACGTCAGAAAGAACCGTATACTCCCAGCCTTTCGTTTCCACCATGGGCTTCACTTTTCGCATACTCCGTGCGTCATCAATGGTGATCGCCACCAGTTCTACGTCGTATGCTTCCTGCCATTCCGGATAAAAATCAGCGATCGCATCCAATTCCCGTTTACAGGGATGACACCAGGTTGCCCAGAAACTGATTACCGTAATTTTACCATCTTGTGCATACTGTTGTATATTAATCGATTCTCCGTCCAGATTCTTGATTGCTACATCTGGTAAAGTCTTTTTCACATTATTCTGAGCAGCAGCAAAAGTAGCAATAGAAAACAGAGCGAGTAGTAAGATAAGTCTAGTAAACTTCATTTTATTGATATATTTATTATTTGAAAAGTATTTAGAATTGAACAGCAAGTTAAGGACTTCTTTAAAAAAGTTTTGAATTTCTGCGTTAAAAGACTTTAAAATGTATGTTTTAACCAAAAAAAAAAAGCTTTTTATGAAAGTTCCTGTAATTAACGCTTAATTTTGACAACTTATTTAATGGATAGTTACACCCTAAGACATCATTGAATCGTTAAAATTTTGTTACCGTTTCAATATTACTGTTACGCTTTAAAATATGAAAAACCTACCCTTACTTCTGAAGTTAAGTGCGATTATATGCCTAATCGTTTCCGCAAATCACCTGCAAGCGCAGGAAACCCAACAGCAAGCCAGCCGTTTATCCGGTAATTTTCAATCCACCGCCAGTTTCTATATACCCGATTCTGCTATCGGTGCCATCGGTCAACCACAATACGATCGGCAGCTCTACGGTGCGGATGCCTGGTTACAACTTAATTATAGCAACTGGGGCTTCGACGTAGGAGTTCGGTTTGATTTATTCAACAATTCGCAGTTGCTCAACCCCAACGGTTCTTACACCGCCCAGGGGATCGGTCGCTGGTTTATCAAAAAGCAAATAAACAAACTCGGCCTTTCCGTCGGTTACCTCTACGATCAGATCGGTAGCGGTATTATCTTTCGTGCTTACGAAGCACGTGGACTGGCTATTGACAACGCTCTCTACGGCGCGCGGGCCACTTATGATCTGACAGAAAACTGGCGACTTAAAGCCTTTACCGGACTGCAAAAAAGACAATTCGATACCTACTCAGCGGTCATCAAAGGTTTTTCTGCCGAAGGATTTATTCAACCCAAAGATGAAAAACCCAAGTGGTCGCTGGCACCCGGATTCGGAGTTGTAGGACGGACACTCGACGATCAGACCGTCAATACGGTTGTCAATACGATCGCTACTTATAACGTGGTAGACAGCATCGGTGCTCGCTACAACACGTACGCATTTACGTTATACAATACGTTGACAGCGGGAGATTTTAGCTGGTACGTAGAAGGCGCCTACAAAACGGGAGAACCTTATTTTGATCCTTTCGCCGTCAAAACCAATCGCGATGGTACTACTTCGCTCGGTAAACTTAATTTTGATGATGGAACAACGCTTTATACTTCCCTCGGCTACGCTGGTAACGGACTGGGCATCAACCTGGAAGCCAAACGAACGGAAAATTTTACCTTCCGGGTAGATCCTTTTCAGACGGGCGTGCAGGGTTTTATGAACTATCTGCCAGCCCTGACCCGCATCAATACCAACCGCTTGAATGCGTACTACAACGCGGCAATTCAGGAACTGGGAGAACTGGCTTACCAGGCGGATATTACGTACGCTTTTAGCAGAAAATTACGCTTTAATGTTAATGTGGCCCATATTAATAATTTAGAAAACGAATTGTTATACCGGGAATATTATCTGGAAGGTTTTTATAAATATAAACGAAAATGGACCCTCTCTGCGGGAGTACAAATTCAGAATTATAACCAGGAAGTATACGAAGTGAAACCCGGTGTACCTATCGTAAAAACGCTTACTCCTTTTGCAGAATTTTTATATAAATTTGATCGTAAAAAATCTATTCGGATAGAATCACAGGTCATGTTTACCGAACAGGATTTCGGCAACTGGTTATTTGGTTTGGTGGAATTTAACGTGGCTCCGCACTGGTCTTTTACCGTTTCTGAAATGTATAATTTTTCTCCTACTTCACGAACCGACGGCGTAGCTTTGAGTTATCCCAGAGTAGATGTTTTTTATACGAACGGAGCCAATAGGTACTCGCTTAGTTTTGTCAAACAGGTGCAGGGAATCGTTTGTGCGGGCGGTGTTTGCCGGTTAGAACCTTCTTTTAGTGGGGTTCGGTTATCGGTTAATTCTAGTTTTTAAGATTTTTAAATTTTTATTGTTATGAAAAATAATGTAATTAAGTTTTTTCTGTTGTTGTGCGTGGCTGGAATCTGGAGTTGTAAAGAAAATTCTCCCGTTATTCCGTGCCTGAGTTGTGACGAAGAGGAAGTGGTCATTGAGCCAACGGATAAAAAAATACTCATCGAAGAATTTACCGGTGTACGTTGCGTAAATTGTCCGGCGGGAAGTGCGGAGATAGAAAACTTACTGGACATTCACGGAGAGCAACTGATTGCCGTATCTATCCATGCCGGGTTTTTCTCTGCTCCTTACACCAACAGTAAGGAAGATTACACCACGCCCGAGGGAACGTCGCTGGAAGGATTCCTTGACAGCCCCCTGGGCTACCCAACCGCCGTTATCAACCGTAAATTATTTGAAAATCAGGATGATCGTCAGGTCAGTCAAAGCGCCTGGGCCGGACTGATTCAGCAGGAAAAAGGGCAATTTTCCCCACTTGTCCTGGATCTGAATCTTGATTTTGATGAGACTTCCCGGCAACTAACGGCTACTACGCTTATTCAATCTGCCGCATCACTTCTAGGAGATTACCGCTACTCAGTGATGGTCATTGAATCGGATATTATTGATGTGCAATTGACACCGGAAGAAGGAGAAAAGGAAGACTATGTTCACAAACACGTACTCCGCGATATGATGACACCTTTTGACGGAGAAGGTATTGACGAAGAATTTACCGCAGGCGCTACCGTTGAAAAGGTACACCAGATGACACTGCCAGATCGTTATAATTCTAATAAAATAAGTGTAATTGTCATGGTTCACGAAACGGGAGACAGCCGGGAAATAGTACAGGTCGAAGAGAAGAGTCTGGCAGATTAATTAAAAAAAAAAAACACCAAATGTCCGTATCCTTGAATGCTGATACGGACATTTTTTATTGCGCAAAAATTCAATATTCGGCTGACCAATATTCGATATCTACCTGCTGGCAAAGGCCGATTCGATATGCTCCAAAAGACTTACTCCCAACTTCTCCTTCAAATTCCTGCGATCCCCCACAAATTACTTATCTTTGCTCCCTGTTAGGAATGGCAAATAAATAAGTGCAGATGCTAGGCGAACTATTTTTGCCTCAATCAAAGAAGCAAAATGGGAGTTATGCTGTGTATAATGACCATTTTGTTGACCTGCCTGCCGGCGAGGCAGGTGCAGAGTGAGGCAAAAAGAGGAAGTATAGAATCGTACTTTATTTATTTAACATTCCTTTACCACACACTGATTTATTATTGGACACCCTTTTTGTTCGTAAGAATGCTTACGGACATGGTCTTGCTTTTTTAGACTTCCCCCCGGAATGGGAATAAAATCCCGTGTATTTAACCGTAAATTTTAAAATTGAATGGTTGAACTTTTTATTCCCTTTTCCAGGACTATTGAAACCAGTTGCTAACACCAGGATTATATAATCAAATCCTAAAAAAACAACAACCGCTTATGTTTGTATCATCTACCCGATGGATCTTTCTGTTATTAATTTTAATCGCAGGGAATGTCCTTGCTGATACAAATTATAATCCCTTTTTGAACACACAAGAACCGAAAGTCTGCTCTGCCAGAACTACGCGGCATTTTATTTCGCTCGATCAACGCGCTGCTTTGATCCGGTTTGAAGACCTGATCCCCGGAGTGAACTATCATCTGTTTGTGTCGCCTGCACGCCCGGACAAACAATGTGTTCCCGTGGCCAGGATGATCCAGTCTGGCAATCCTTTGACATTGATGGAACCAGGAATTTATCTTTTCAAATCCACTGGTACTTCCTCGGAAATCATGATTAACGGACCATCTTGTAGTCCCGGTCAGACCATTAGCTTGAGTATTGGAAAAACAAAGGATCAACCCAAAACATTGTCTTCGATATCCCAGGGAATCGAAATCAGCCTGGACACTTATTCCGTCGAAGAACTCATCGAGACCGTATTTATCGGAGGAGATTGTTTTCAGGTCGAGCCGGGCAGTATTCGCTACGAAGGCGACGAAGAAAGTGTGGGGTTTTTTTCGAGCGGAACGGATGCCCTTAGCATGGAAGAGGGAATAATTCTCTCCACCGGAAAAGTGGAAAGAGCAATCGGTCCCAACGAAAAATATAACACGGGTAGCTGGATGAGCGGAACTTCTAATGATCCTGATCTGCAACAGTTGCTCGCCGATGATTATAATCTAAGAGACCGCGCTTCGCTGGAATTTGATTTTACGCCTACCAGCGAAATGATTTCCTTCGAATTTGTATTCGCATCCGAAGAGTACTGTGAATATGTCGATTCGGATTTCAACGACGTTTTTGGATTTTTTATCAGCGGACCGGGCATCAATGGCCCTTTTTCTGATAATGGTGAAAACATCGCTTTCGTACCCGGTTCCAATGACTATATCTCCATTAATTCTATTAATCATTTTCAAAATCAATTATATTTTAACAATAATATCCCAATTAGTCAACACGAAAGCTTACCTTTTAATTTGTCTTGTCCCCAACTGGAGGACGATCCCGGTGTAGCTTCCTCTTTTTTAGAATATGATGGATTTACCAATGTAATGACCGCAATGGCGGAAGTCATTCCTTGCGAAACTTATCATATTCGCCTCGTGATTTCTGATGTTCAGGACGCCTATTTTGACTCTGCCGTTTTTCTGAAAGCCAATAGTTTCAGTGGTGGGAATACTGCTCAAATTAGTGTGGACGTACCTGGATTCGGAGGCGATGAACTGACCGAAGACTGCAACGAGGGCTATTTCCGCTTTGACCGAACCACCGAAGATTTGTCCGAAGATGTCGTGATTCGTTACACCGTTTCTGAATTAAGCACCGCTACTCCCGGAATTGATTACGAAACTTTACCAGACTCAATTATCATTCCCGCCGGAGCGGCCTTTTTCAATCTGCCGATTCTCGCCTACAATGATGATCTGATAGAAGGTACCGAAAACATCTTACTGGAAATGGAAATACCTTGTTCGTGTGAAAATCCTTATTCGGTTATTTATCTGAAAGACGGTGAACCACTGGTCACGGAGGATACGGAAATTTTATTTTGCGAGGGACAGTCAGGATTATTGAGTGCCAACGTGAGCGGTGGTATCGGAACCGTTTCTTACCTTTGGAATACCGGAGATACCCTGGCTGAACTATCAGTAATCCCCGCACAGAATACCGAATATACTGTTACCATCACCGATCAGTGCGGAAAAACAGTGTCTGCGGTGCATCGGGTTATGGTTACGCCGGAACCAACTGCTACTTTATCCGGAGCATCTTTTTTATGCGAAAATATTACGGACAATACGTTACCCGTTACCCTGACTGGCAGTGGTCCCTGGAACCTGGAATACACCCTGAATGGGGTGCCCCAAAACCCGATTGTCGGTATTCTTAACAATAATTTTGCGCTACCGGTCACTACGCCCGGAACGTATATGCTGACTGCCGTCAACAGCAGCAACTGCGTAGGAACCCCGGCTGGTAGTGGAATCGTCGAAGCCATAAATCTGCAAATAAATGAAGTCATGGAACCGCTTACTTGTCCGGGCGCAGCCGATGGTGGACTTGCAGTTACCGCTAATGGCGGAACTATGCCTTATAATTTTAGCTGGGAAAATGGAATCGTCGGTTCAGAAAATAATGGCCTGGACAGTGGCTTCTATCAGGTGACACTGACGGATAACAATGGTTGTGAAGCGGTTCGTAATTTATCTGTGACGCTTGATCCGGAAGCACCGACGGTAGCCATCGCAACCGCTGGAATTTTAACCTGTGATGCTACCGAAATCACTCTATCCGCCAGTGCTTCTGATGGTCCGGTTTATCAGTATATCTGGGAAACTGCGAATGGTAATATTCAAAGTGGAAATGGTTCTTTGAATCCCGTTGTTACCGAACCGGGAGAATACATTCTGGCAGTCATCAATACCAGTTCGGGATGCCGGCAGACGGATACGCTGACGGTTGTTGAAGATGTGATGCCGCCTGATCCGGTCGTATTTGTCCAGGGGCCTCAGACACTTACGTGTAATGAAACATCGACCATTCTCGATGCTACTGCTTCCCGTCCTTTTGGAGAAGTTATTTTTACCTGGAGTACAGAGGATGGCTATCTCGATCCCGCAAATATCAATCATCCGATTCCCGAGATTGACAGCGCCGGACTCTATCAGTTATTGTTGACCAATACCGTAAATGGCTGTACGTCTTCTTTGAATACGCTGATCAGTCTGAACGTCACCGCTCCCGAACCGGTGATCATCGCTCCTGCCGAACTGACTTGTCTGGATACCGTTCAACGACTGGATGCCACTGCTTCTACTACTCAGGGAATTCCCGGTTATCTGTGGACAACGACCGATGGAAATATACGGAACGGATCAACGGGACTTGCCCCGGAGATTGATGCACCGGGTACTTATCAACTGGAAATTCTGGATACCGAAAATGGCTGTATGGCGCAGCAAACGGTAACCGTTACCGAGAACGTTACCCCTCCGGTTTCTGAAATAGTTGCTCCGGCGGAAGCACTGGATTGTAATACATTTACCCTGGAATTGGATAGTGGAAATTCTTCTCAGGGGGACGATTTTACTTTTAAATGGAACACGGACATAGGAATAATCGCTGGTTCTTCCTCCGGTGTATCTGCTTCCGTAACCGCACCGGGTGAATATCATCTGATCGTTACAGATCAAAGAAATGGCTGTACGGCCAGTGCAAGCACAACGGTACAACAAAATCTGGTTGCACCCGTGGCAAATATCACAGTGCAGGGATCTGATATTCTTAATTGTGAATTTCCTGCTACGATTATTTCCGGCGCAACATCGACGAGCGAAAATCCCCTGGCTTACCGTTGGTCTTCCACCGATGGGGTACTGGCCGTTGAACAGTTAACCCAAATGGAGAATGAAATTCTGTCGCCTGGAGTCTACGAGCTGGAAGTAATGGATGTCGTAAATGCGTGTACAGACCAGACGGAGGTAATGATTGCGGAAGATAAAATATTGCCAGTAGTAATGATTATTAGTCCACCGGAGTTAAATTGTTATGAAGATACTGTTTCTGTCTCTGCGGATGGTTCCGATCAGGGCGTTAAATATACGGCGGTCTGGAACAGTCTGGATGGAAATATAACCGGAGGCGTAAATGATTTAAACATAGAAGTGGATCAGTCCGGAACATATCAGTTGCGTATCCTGAACACGGAGAACGGCTGTTCCAATACCGGCACCGTCGTAGTCAACGAAAACCGGGTACCGCCCGTAGCGATGATTAGTCCGGTTACCGAAATGCTGGACTGCAATACGCCCGAAATAACGTTGTCCGCCGTAGGGAATTTATCAGATGATTATGTTTTTACATGGCGAACTGATAATGGAAATATTTTAGGAAATACTGGATTGAGCAATATTGCTGTCAACGCTGCTGGTCGCTATGAACTGGAAGTTACAGATACCGGAAACGGTTGTCAGGCGGAGACGACTGAATTGGTCGAAGTCAATGAGAATCGGCCAGAAGATATAACGTTGGAAATAGAAACTCCAAATTGTTACGGAGAAACGGGCAGCCTTTCTATTCTTTCTGTAACCGGAGGAGAAGGACCTTATTTGTTTGCCCTCGATGTTTTTCCGGATGAAATATTTTATCCGGACACCAGCTATCAAAATCTGGAGCCGGGAGCATTTTCCGTAACGGTGCTTGATGTTAATGGATGTACTTATACGGAGTCGGTGACAATGGCCGGGGTTCCGGAACTGGTAGTGACTACCGAACCACGTTACGAAATTAATCTGGGAGAAAGTCAGGAATTAAATGCGGTGGTAAATGTTCCCGATTTTAGAATTGATTCTATTGTCTGGCAATCCCAAAATGAAAATCTGTGCGTAAATTGTTATGATCCGGTGGTGCAGCCTCTGGAAGACACTTACTATACGGTATCGGTCATTGACGAAGACGGGTGTATGGCGTCCGCTCAGACCTTGGTGGTAGTGGACAAAAAACGCCGGGTCTATATCCCTAACGCATTTTCTCCCAACGGGGACGGACAGAACGAGAGACTGACCGTATTTACGGATTTAACTTCTGTCAAACAGGTAAACACGCTACAAATATTCAGTCGCTGGGGAGAAAAATTATTCGAGAATAATGATTTTCAACCCAATCAGGAAACCGAAGGCTGGAACGGACTTTTTGGAACGAAAAAGATGATGTCCGGGGTGTACGTCTATTTTGCGGAAGTAGAATTTATCGATGGACACCGGGAATTATATAAAGGAGATGTGACTTTATTACGTTGATAAACGACAAATACTGGTAATAAGATTTCTGAAATTTATTTTTGTATAATAGACTTTATTCCAAAATAATTTGTATGCTCCCAAATGATCTTTTTGTCCATCTTTTCGGCTTTTTTATCGCCCATAGCTAGGCTATGCACTCAAAAAAGAGCCTCAATCTGATCAAAAATATCTATTTGGT
>CAKZUV010000319.1 GCA_937921555.1 uncultured Saprospiraceae bacterium | reverse complement strand
AAATAATTTGTATGTTCCCAAATGATCTTTTTGTCCATCTTTTCGGCTTTTTTATCGCCCATAGCGCGGCTATGCACTCAAAAAAGAGCCTCAATCTGATCAAAAATATCTATTTGGTTTCTCTACAAAACATTATGGAATTAAGTCTAGTGCAAAGACAGATTTCTGCCAACCTTGTGCGATTGAAATCCGAAATCGATGTTAACCTAAATCCCTTAATTACTCACGTTGTCCTGTATTGGTATTTTTAAACCGTTGTATAGACAGCTTCGCCATGTGCAATCTTGTCTTTAAGCAAGGCTACATTGAGATGATTTTTCCAATCACCCAATCCATAATGGTCTGAAATTTTTAAAAAAAACAGACACAGAAATACCGATCAGTTATAAAAAGTAGACAACTTGAATACGGATAATTTGTCGATTATCCGCGCTGTCATTCCGGAGACTTGCCCGGTTAGATAAGGAAGAACTCGTTTCCAATCTTCAGATAAAATTATCGCAGGTTTCTTTCCCAACAAAATACTTGGATGTAAGACGATAGATACGATGGAGCAAATTTAGAGATTTTTATTTAAAATACAAAATGTTTTAAAATAAATTATTTAATAACTATCTTCCATCTTGAACTATTTTTTAAATTACTTAATTCTAAAATAAAAATACCGGTACTCAAATCGGGTAAGGAGATGTTGATTCTTTCTTCGTTAAATTGCGGGACCAGCGTTTCTTCCCACTGCAATTTTTTATAAAGATCATAAATCCGAATGGTATGTAAATAACTTGGAAAAGTATCTGTAGATTGGATTGTCAAATGGTCCGTGGCGGGATTGGGATAGATTGTATACAACTGAGCATCGGCAACAGGCGGAATATTTGTATCTAAATAATCCAGCTGCTGATCCATCCAGACGATCCGTTGGCAAATCCAGTTATTTAAATAATCAACTTCCCCGGCGTAGGTATCTCCAACGTACCAATCCAGGATGTGTGGCTGTCCGAGCACGGGCCAGCGAGCAAAGTTGCGTTCCGCCGCCGGCGTGATCAGCGACTCCCAGCTGGTGATCTGATCCGTAAAATTGGCACAGTTAATCATACTGCTACGCCAGAAAGCCCAGCGTTCTTTCAGTATATTTTCAAAATAAGGATCGTTCAGCAGTACGGACCACCAGAAAGGAATTTGGTCTGGAAAGTCCCACCAGTTATTATCGTACTCCCATCCGCTGTAAACATTTTTGTAGTCCCAGTAGTTACTGAATCCGAAATTATAATCCCATACCGGACCCAGTTTTAACCGGCCATCTTCACTCTCTGCATCCTTATGCAGGTACGTACTCAGCCGGTACGCATCCGGATTTTTGGCTAGTTCGTTAATGAGAAAATAATCTGCAAAGTTTTCTACGTCGATCAAATCGTACACCGCGGCATCTCCCGTTTCTTGTAATGAAAGTAGTTTGTTTTCAAAATTATCCACAAAGTTTTTCAAATAAGATTTTTGGGCTTCCGTGATCTCGTCGGCCTTCGGATAGAGGTAATGATAATTCCATTTTCGTTCCTGATTTCCAACGGTATAGGTGGCGCTTTGCCAGCCGATATTGGGATTCCACCACGAGTCGATTTTGAATAAAAAACCGCCCTCGGATGGCAATATATCCGGATCGTCAAATTTTGTCAGGTCAATCCGGTCGTTATCTCTTTTTATTTTTTCCATAAAAATGTAAACACCGAGATAGTCCCCGTTGATCACCAGTTCGCAAGGTTGTACGCGCGAAGCATAGTAACCCATATCTCTGGCCAGTTCATAGGTCAGCACGTTTCTCAAAAGCGATTTGTCGATGTAGGGACCGTATAGTACCCAGTCATTTTCTTTTGGAAAATTCAGTAAGGAGACATTGTTGTTTTCACCGTCTTCGAGTTGTGTCTCAAAAAGGTAAGAAACCTTATCCAGATTGGCCGTGCCATTCCCGCGGACCTCAATACCGATTTGGCCGTCATAAACATTGGGTGAATTTGTCAAAAAGCTGATTTCCCCTTCCGTGTAAATAATACTCAGGTGTGCCTCCGTTTTGGGTTCGTTCGGAATTTCATTTCCGTAAGTGTCCACCACAAATAGTGGAAGGTTACTACCTTCGTCTAACAGTTCCTGGCCGCTAAGTAACAACGGGAAAAGAAATAAAAAGAACAGAAAAAATTTCATGTTGAGCATTGTTACAAAAAAAATGAATATACCAAATTACCAATTAGCCGGCAAAATACAAAATTGAATTTTTACCTTCTACTGACACCTCCAGAGGTATTGCTGCGGCAATCCTTTCCTAGTTTTTCTCTATCTTTGCTGATCTACAAAAATCTCTACTTTAAACCTACTATCATGGTAACACTCGATAAAATAACGGATCCGACCTTTGAAAAGAAAACCAGTTACAACGGATTGGAAAAGTTTTTTCTTCGTCTGATTCGCGACGAGCGGGACTTGCCTTTTATCTGGCTTTGTCTCCAGATTACTTTTATTCAGATTCCGTTTGCGGTTTTGCTTTACACCAATGTACTCACCGGGTGGTATTGGGGCGCGGCGGCCATTGTTTATCTGGTCATGATGGTTTATTTTCTTGGACCTTACACGCTGATGTTGCACAATACGAGTCACCGGCCATTTTTTAAGCGCGAACATAATTGGGGTAATCACTATATTCCCTGGGTGCTGGGCCCTTTTATGGGACAGTCGCCCGAGACTTATTTTAGTCACCACATCGGGATGCACCACGCCGAAAATAACATGGAGGCGGACAAATCTTCGACGATGAAATATCAGCGGGACAGCTTTCGGGGATTTTTACATTATTTTGGTGTATTCTTGTTTATTGGCGTGCTGGAATTGATTAATTATTTTAAAAAACGGGAGCGTTCTGATTTTATCAAAAGGGTAGTGCGGGGTGAATTCAGCTTCTTACTTTTGGCGGGCGTACTTTGTTTTATTAGCTGGCAGGCAACGATGATTGTCTTTATTATTCCTTTTATTCTGATCCGGTTTTCGATGATGGCGGGTAACTGGGGACAGCACGCTTTTATTGACGCAAACGATCCGGCTAATAATTACCGCAACAGTATTACGTGTATCAACAGCCTTTATAATCGCCGCTGTTTTAACGACGGTTATCATATCGGCCACCACCTGAGTCCGCACCGCCACTGGACGGATATGCCTACTGATTTTTTGAAAAACAAAGATAAATACGTAGAAAATAAAGCCATTGTTTTTGTTGGAATGGATTTTCAGGAAGTATGGTTGTGGCTGATGTTAAAACGGTATGATAAACTGGTTAGTAATTTTGTCAATATTAATGGTGTTTATCAATCTGACGAAGAAGTGATTGCGATCCTGAAAGAGCGAACGCGGAGGATTGAACAGGTGGGTGGATGGCAGCCGGCGTAGTAAAAATGGCAACTTCAAAATCAACCTCAATAACAACTTCAAAAAAAAACAGGCTCGAACAAACAAGGGTAGTTTTTGACAGGAAACTTGCTTTTGGGTATGATTTGAATTTGCGGTTGCAATTGAGGTTGCAGTTGCAGTTGCAGTTGCAGTTGTCAAGCCTTTACAAATAACTACCTCAACAATTCCCTCCGTTGCTTGTTTCCTGTAAAAATGTATCATCAACAATGAATTTAGTCTTAAAAACACCCGTGACCGGAAATTATAAAAAAGTCATGGCCGCCTTCGATCGTCAACTATTTGAAGCGCTTAAACCTCCGGTTGGAGAGATGGAAATCAAGGAATTTACCGGGTCTCAGAAAGGAGACAAAGTGCACATTCAGTTTCACAGCCCGATCAAAGCAGAGTGGATCAGTGATATTGTAGAAGATCAGGTGACGGATCAACGCGCCTGGTTTGTGGATGTTGGTGTAAAACTTCCGTGGCCTTTGAAGACGTGGACCCACCGCCACATCGTAGAAAAAATAGATGAAGAAAATTCTGTGATTATCGACGATATTACTTTTTCAGGAAGCAACTTTATCCTATCTTTGTTGCTATACCCCGCTATGTTTTTTGGTTTTTATCCGCGTAAAAAAATTTACAAAGATTATTTTAAAAAACTAGCGTAAGTTTTGATTTTGACCAACCTTATTCAGTACTATGAAAAATCCAATCATTATCGGTGCCGGTGTTTCCGGATTAGTGGCCGCCATCGAATTAGAAAAAGCGGGATACGCGCCGACGATTCTTGAGGCAACCGACCGGGTGGGCGGACGGGTGAAGTCCGACGAACTAAACGGATTTCCTGTCGATCATGGGTTTCAGGTCTTACTCACTGAATATCCGGAAGCACAGCGATATCTCGATTACGATCAACTGGACCTGATTGAATTTTTACCGGGTAGTGTCATTTTTAAAAATGGTAAAATGGAAAAGATTGGCGACCCGTTGCGGGACGTGTCTTTTCTCTGGCCGACGACTTTTGCGGACGTTGGGTCGGTGAACGACAAACGGCTGATCCTGCAATTATCGCTGGGATTGAAAAAGAAAAATATCGAAGCTATTTTTTCTGAACCCGAAACCACGACGCTGGCTTATCTCCAAAACTACGGATTCTCCGAAGAGATGATCCGGGACTTTTTTCAGCCCTTTTTTGCAGGTATTTATCTGGAAGAAGATCTGGACACCTCCAGCCGGATGTTTGAGTTTGTGTATAAAATGTTTGGAACCGGAAATGCGGCGATTCCGCGTGGCGGGATGCAGGCCATTCCCGACCAGCTGGCTGCCCGACTCCAGCAAACAACGATTCGTTTCAATACTCCGGTTAACCGAATTGAAGATCATACAATTATTCTGGAATCAGGAGAAACAACCTCGGCTGAACAAATTATCATTGCCACCGATCCTGCACTATTTTTTACTAAAAAAGAATTACATCCCCAAAAGTGGAAATCTTGTTATAATCTCTACTTACAATCGGGTCCATCGGTCATGAAAGATCCAATCATTGGATTGCTGCCCGGAAAAGAAACCCTGGTTAACAACTTCCATTACGTTAATGACTTGTACGGAAATAAAGGAGCGGAAAACAACACAATGCTTTCTGTGACGGTTGTTAAAAATCACGAATATCCGGCGTCGGAAATGGTCAAGCGGGTAAAGGAAGAACTGGCGACTCATTGTAAAATTGAGACGGGAGAATTATTAAAAATCTACCACATCAAAAAGGCGCTGCCAAAATTGAAGGATTTAAAATATAAACCGGCAGAAACTTCTTTGACCCTGGCACCCGGTATTTTCTGTTGCGGGGATTATACGGCCAACAGTTCTCTCAACGCAGCCATGTCCAGCGGTCGGGTAGTGGCCGAACTGATGAGTAGTGGGGTGGCGGTTTAAAAATTATATGATTAAAATATAAATTTATATTGTTATTTTTCGGTGAGCAACCAGCCGACGAAAGATAAAAAGATTAATAAAAGGTGTAGCAAAATTAATCCCACCCAAAAGGAGTGCTCTTTCCGCTGGGATTTCTTCCTCCGTATAAAAAGTATTCCTGTTTTTATGCTGCAGCACGTAGAAGGAAAGAGATACCTGGAAGAAGTTGGGGAAACTTTTAGTCAATGGGTAAAGTTGAAATGAATAAATAAAATAACAAACCGGTCTTTTAAAAAAAAATACCTCTACCAAAATATTTGGCAGAGGTATTTCTTGAATTTTTTTTTACAATAACAGTCTCCTGACATTTCCAATGCCTCAACGGATACCCGCAAAAAATCACGAAATTTCACCCCGGCCCCAAGGGGAGTTTTCGTGATTTTTTGCCTGCTACTATTCGTTTGAGCGCAGTGCTTTAATGAATGCAGCGCCTAAAACAGTTATTCCACGACCTGCGCACCCTCGGGCATCTCCAGCATATCCGCCGGTGCCTCTTCCGCAGAAACCTTTATCCCCGTAAATTCTCTGGTATTTCTTAATTCCGTAGGCAGATTGTTTTCAGTTTTATACCAACTGAGGCTCGCGGGTAATTTGAAGCCATCATAATTTTTCCAGTCGTTATATCTGATCCAGCTGATTTTTTCACTTTTCTCTCCACTCCGGAAAGTGACCGTATAACCCAACCAGGCCATTTCGTAAGTCTCGGGATTATAGTGTATGAAATACTCGTCTTTGGGACTAAGACCCACGCCGTCATCGTAAGATATTCGATAACCAGGATAGCTGACCGCTTCGAAAACCAGGTCCTCCGTTTTGGAATAATTAATACCGTCATCTCCTAAAACAAAAGGCATCGCGTAGAAATAAAACATCAGATTGGTCGCAAATTTCACATTGCCCTCGTAAGTACTGTCGGCCATCAACCAATAATTTTTGCCATCGAAGCCTGACTTTACGTCGCCACTTTCAATTCGTTCCCGTCGATTATTCAGGTCGGTTGTTATTTTTTGATTATCACCTTCCTTGACAATTTCAAAGGTGAGTGTTTTCATTTTGTTCCATTTCGAAATAGATCCGTGGTTATCAAAAACTTTGTCCAGATCATCCGGGTAATCTATGAGGGGGGCTGACACGGCCATTGTATCTTTTGCGTTTTCTTTGTCAGCGGGAGCTTGTTGACACGAAAAGATGAGGAAGGTTAAGGTGAGTAGAAAAAAGAAATTTTTCATGTTGAAATTTTTTTAGTTATTTAAGTAGGTGAACCTGTATAGGTGATGATTGGTAAATGGCTTTACAAACTAAACAATTATTTAGGGAATAAAAAACGAATCTACATGATTTTGTTCGAGAATTAAAAAAAAAAGCCCCTGCTAATTATAAAATCAGCAGGGGACCAATAAAAATCGGAATCTTAAACTTTTTAACTTTTCATTAAAACTGTAATATTTCGCGGATATCCTCCTCCGTCTCGATCTTCCGGTCTACTACGTCCAGTACAAAAGTGTGATTTTGTTTTTTAGTACTCAACTCAATGTCATCAAATTTCTCGGGACGATACACGGCCAGTTTATTTTCTTTGGTCACAACCCATAATAATTTTTTACTATTGCGATTATACTGAACCTGGGTTCCTTTTTTAGCATAAAATTTAGCTACCGTGTTCCGGGTTTGATCCGCCAAAAATGCTACGTTGGAATTAAACGCTTCCTGCTGGTTATTTTGAAAATCTGCGTTCAGTCGTACCAGCCACGGGGGCAGCGGACGATCACAATTCCAGATTCCCAGGCTCGAGGCGGAAAAGGTATTCACTATCCGGTGCCTGATCATTTCTTCCGTTACTTTATTATTCTTGCCTGCTGCTTTCAGTGTCGCGATTCGCTTATCATAATTCATCTTGGCGAGTCTTTTTCGCTCCGCAATTTCGCTGAGTAATTCCTCCCGTGCTGATTGCAGTTGACTTTCCCGGTTCGCAAGTGCCGTTTCATATTTGGAAAATGACTGATTGAATTCGGTCATTGCTTTTTGGTAGTCTGCTCCCGTCAGTACCGGATTGACTTTTACTTTCATCTGGTTGGCACTGCCGATCAGGGTAAGTTCATAGTCACGGTTGTTTAGTTTGCGTAGCTTCATGTCCACCCAGTTGATATTGCTGGCGGCATTGTCATTAAAGTCGGGCTGACCAGGAGCGACCTGCCAGAGTATATTATCGTATTGTTCCTGCAAATCGCGGAGTGCTGCCCGCTGCTCGTCCAGATCGTTATCCGTGGCGCCTGCCTGAATCATATCTTCGGTAAATTCCATGTTGAAAACACGCGCAGACGGATCAGATTGAACAGGAGCCACCGGTGCTGCTGGCTTAGGAATCGTCGCTTCGATTTTTGCCAGCTCCTGCTTTTCTTCTTTTTTCAATTCATCCAACTGAGCCTCAAAATTCTTAGTGGCCTGATCTTCGGCAGACACTAGTGCTGTGGCATTCCCGTCGGGGATAATTTCCAGGTTGTTTTTACCTTTGTACACCCAGTTTCGCTGGTCGGTATCCAGATGATAGATGTTAAAATCCAGCGGGTCACCGGGAGCCGCATAAATATCGTGAACCAGTTTAATTGCTATTTCTTTGCCCGGATTCATGGCCAGTCGCTCTCCGTTTTGTTCCGCGTAGATTTCGATCATCCCCGCTGATTCCAGATGGTAACTGGTGCCCATCGAATCGTAATTCATGGGAATGCCCGAGATAAAGAAATCCACGTAGTCGTGAAATTCCCGGTACTTGATTTCTACCGGACCTTCGACCAGACCTCCTTGTCCGTTGACAAATGCCGCCGGAGGAACCACTACGGTAGAACCATTTTCGTAGACATACGTTCCGCCCTGATTGGCATCTGTCCGCTGTGTCTGATAAGTGGGCTTCAACGTTTTTATAGGTGGATTGATAAAGGGTTGAGCAGCAAAATAAGCTTTTGCCTCGGCGGCCGTATCTGCTTTGGGAGCTGGATTAAGAACCATCATCAGTACGCCGATCAGGCCCGCTGCGGCCATCGCCAGTACCGGATAAATCCACCGGTAGCGGGGAGCGCCTTCCACTGGAGGTGTTGACTCCGGTTGGGTCGCTGTGTTAAATTTTTTCAGCAGTTCGTCGAAGTTTTTATGACTGTCGATCTGTTCGCTGGAAAGGGGTTTAAAATCTTTATTTATATTGTAATTATCTTTTTTCATATCCAAGGATTTGGAAGCAAGGAGTATTAGTCCGGGCTACATATTTTTTGTAATATTTTTTTTCAGTTTTTCCAATATTCGGTAGGTCTTTACCTTGGCGTTGCTTTCAGTGATTTCGAGTAGATTGGCTATTTCTTTAAAAGGTCTTTGTTCAAAAAAACGGAGTTCGATCAGGCTCAGGTCGATGGGCTTTAAATCTTCGAGCGATCTGATCAGGAGCGCTCTCAATTGTTCGTTATCTGTTGTTTTCATTTCGTCGGCCAGGTCAGACAGGTTTTGCTGTTCGATACTGACGACCCGGTTTTTCTTGGCATCCCGGAAATGCTGGGCTACCTGATTGGAGGCAATCCGGTACAGCCAGGCCGAAAAGGGCACGCCCTTAAACTGGTATTTATTCAGCTTTTGCATAGCTTTTAAAAATACCTGGGCTACCAGATCGGCCGACAAATGTTCGTCGTTTGTACGGCGGTACACAAACTTGAAAATCGCTTCGTAGTAACGATTATACAGTGGTTTAAAAAGCGACGGTTGGCGTTGCGCCGCTTGTATTTCTTCCCATTCCAGTTCCATGGCTTGCTGGGAAACAGTCTTACCGGGTGATTCCATCAACACTAAATTTTTTACAAGACTACGACTTATTTGCAAAATGTTAATTTTTTCGTTCGTTAATTTTAATTTTCTATAAAAAGACAATCCAAAACCACCGCGTCCATAGTTACCTGCAGGATCATTTCCGCCGTGGTCCCGGATTATCATATCGCCATAAAGACCGTTTGACTGCATAACGACCTCGGACGGAGAAGTAACACTTTTGCAGAAAATTTTAACGTATGGCGACATTTTGTATAGATAAATCAATCTGCTCCAATAAAAATTTACTTTTTTTACGAAATGAAAGTTTTAAAAAATTTTAAATACCTCTTTTTTTGTCTGTTGCTGGGACACCAGGTATCGGCAGGTACCACTATTCCCCGTGCTGATACGACTAAAAATTACAGTCTGGTAGTACTTCCGCTCGTTTTTTCCAGTCCGGAAACCAGCTGGGGATTTGGGGGCGCCACCAATGTGACTTTTCGTTTCAAGGGAAGCCCGAAGACGGCCCGTCCTTCACAGTTTCAGTTAGGATTTGCCTATACGCTTAACAAGCAATTTTTATCTTATCTGCCTTTTCAGCTTTTTTTCAAACAAGAGAAATATAAGCTTTACGGGGAACTGGGATATTATCGCTTCGTTTATTTTTATTATGGAAATGGAAATGAAACCTCAAAGGACGATCGTGAAATTTTCAATGTCAACTTTCCCCGGATACGGATCAATGGCCTTTATGGAATCAATAAAAAATGGTTTGTTGGATTACGGTACTGGCTGGACGATTATGATATTGTCGGCGTAGAAGAAGGTGGTATCCTGGATACGGATGATTCCATCACAGGTCGCAGAGGTGGACTATTGTCCGGAGGTGGGTTGGTGGTTAATTATGATACCCGTGATCATCTCTTTACTCCGCGCGAAGGCGTATTAGCGGAATTTGTTTTGTTTGCCAACCAAAAAGCATTGGGTAGCGATTTTGATTTTCAAAAAATATATCTGGATATTGCTGCTTACTTTCCGGTTGGTAAAAACAGTACACTGGCCGCACAGATTTATTCGGAATTGACGGCGGGCGAGGTCCCTTTTAATCAGTTATCTTTGCTGGGCGGAACCAAGCGGATGCGGGGATACCTGGAAGGCCGGTTCAGAGATAAACAGTATTTTACCAGTCAGGTAGAATACCGGTTTCCCCTTTTCTGGCGACTGGGAATGACGGCTTTTGCTACCACGGGCAGGGTAGGGCCAACGGTCGGTGATTTGTTCGATGCTCAATGGTATTATACTTACGGACTGGGATTGCGGATTATGCTGGATACCGAAGCGCGGGTTAACCTAAGAATCGATGCTGGATTTGGAAAAGATACGAGTGGGTTTTATCTGACTTTTGGAGAAGCGTTTTGATGGATTTTTTGATTTGTGGATGTGCCGATTTGAAGATTTGAAGATGTGCGGATTTTTTGATTAGAATAAGCGGAAATTAACAGAAGGAATCTGTGCAAGTTTCGAGACGTATTTTCGGGTTGATATCATCGGGATTACAATATGCTTAGAGCTTTTAGATTTTTTGATTTGCGGATGTGCAGATTTTTTGATTATAATAATAGCAAATTAGCAGAGAGAATCTGTGTAAGTTTCGAAACGTATTTTCGGGTTGATCCCAGCAGGATCACATTATGTTAGCCAAGATTCCGAGGTCCGCGTCCGCTCGATCCCAGCGGGATCGCATTATTTTCTAAAGTGCAAATTCAAAAACAAAATCTGCCCGATCTGATAAAATATTCAAAATAATCTAGCTTAAACCTGCACAAGTTTTTACCAATTAACCATCTAAGAAAAAAGCAAAACTAGTCTATTAAAAAACAAAACAATACTTGAAAAAAATATCCATCATCATCCCTGTTTACAACGAAGAAGAAAACATTCAAAAACTTCTTCCCCGACTCACCTCGGCGACCGAATCGGTCCCCAGGGAGATCATCGTCGTGGACGGAGGCAGCACCGACCGGACCGCCGAGCGGGCTACCGCGCTGGGGGCGATGGTACTGCGTTCTCCTAAAAAAGGGCGGGCGCACCAAATGAATCACGGGTATGAAAATTCAACGGGTGATATCCTTTATTTTGTCCATGCCGATACGTTACCACCGCTGTCATTTGTCGCTGATATTCGGGCCGCTCTGGCAGAAGGATATCCGCTGGGCTGTTACCGGTTCGAGTTTAACTCTCCCCGGAAAATCTTAAAATTAAACGCTTATTTTACCCGATTTGATAAAATGTGGTGCCGGGGTGGCGACCAGACATTATACGTTACCCGCGAACTGTTCCAGCAATTAAAAGGCTATTGTTCCAAACATTACATCATGGAAGAGTACGATTTTATCGCCCGTGCCCGGAAGGATCATCCTTTTAAAATAATGCCCAAAGCGGTCGTGGTATCTGCCCGGAAGTATGAAAATAACGGATATCTCAAAGTCCAGGTAGCCAACCTGATTGTATTTAATATGTACCGATTTGGCGTCTCCCAGGAAAAAATGCTGAAGTTTTACCGATCGATGTTGTTTAACGACTAATGCCGAAGGCACTAAATTATCAGGGACTTTTTATACTGTTTGTGTTTTTGTGGCGACTGAATTTCATAGAGGCTTAGTGCCACTAGTTTTAGCCACAGATGTGGAAGTTATTATTTGATCGTTACTTAACCCAGCACGTTTTTTTCTCCTAAAAACGGCTGACGATACCGTCGTTTTCCGGTCGCTTTGTAAAGTGCGTTGGCTACGGCTCCGAAGATAGGCGGGAATGGCGGTTCTCCCATTCCGGTAGGATTGATTTCATTTTCCACAAAATGCACATCGATCGCTTTGGGCGCTTCGTTGATGCGAATCATCCTGTATTGATGAAAATTATTTTTTCCCGGGACACCATCCTTAAAAGTCATTTCCCCGAAAAAAGCATTTCCAACTCCGTCGGTAATCGCACCCTCCGCCATGTTTCTGGCCGCATCGGGATTGACGACCACCCCGCAATCTATGGCACAACATACTTTCTGCACGACTGGTTTTCCATCTTCCACGGTCATATCTAAAATGTGGGCTGCATAAGTGTTATGACAAAAATAAGCAGATACCCCGCGGTGAACACCCGTCTGATTTTTTCCCCAGCCCGCTTTTTCTCTGACCAGTTCCAAAACTCCGGCGTAGCGCGCGGCATCATAATCATTCTTTTCTCCCACCGGATTTTCTTTGGCTCTTTTCAATAAATCCAGCCGGAAGGCAATGGGATCTTTTCCGGCTGCTTCGGCTACTTCATCCAGAAAAGATTGTTCTGCTCCCGCCATAAAATTAGAACGAGGCGCCCGGAAAGCACCAATGGTAATATTGGAATCGGCCGACCATTCTTCTGCCAGATAATTGTCCAGTGCTCCCGCGGGAAAGCGGTTCGCAAACAACGGGCTTTCCGGGATACCACCTGCTTTTACATGCAATGCAGTTAAATTATTATCAGTGTCCAGTGCTGCCCGGTAAGTGGCTTGATAAGTAGGCCGGTAAATGCCGTTGGTCATGTCGTCTTCCCTGGTATAAATCAGTTTAATCGGCGCCTTTGCTTTTTGAGAAATCAGGGCAGCCTCAACTACATAATGGCCGTAGGCCTTACGACCGAACCCTCCACCCATTCGGGTTAGTTTCATTTCGATATTTTCTTCCGGAATTCCCAGACCAGCGGCCAGGGCCGGCATCACAAATCTGGGAATCTGGACCGGCGCGGCTATCTGTGCTTTGTCTCCCGTCACGTGCGCAAAAGCATTCAGTGGCTCCATACAGTTATGTGCCAGAAAAGGAGCTTCGTAAGTACGCTCAATAATTTTAGCTGCTTGTTTAAAAGCGGACGCAGGGTCTCCGTCCTTGCGGACAATCTTCCCGGGTTTTGCGGCCAGGGTTTCCATCTGTCTGCGGTGATTATCGGTAGACTCCAGACCTGCCGGAATATTTTTGGTTTGTTTATTTCCCCGGAATCCTGCAATTGTTTCGGTGTAAGCCGTAAAGGGTTGCCATTCAATTTTTAGTTGTTTTTTGGCCTTCATCACCTGCCAGGTAGAATCTCCGGTAATGGCTACAATTTCGGGAAATGCATTGGCATCGAAACTCCCTTTTTCATATTCTTTGGGATAGCTTTTGATGGTAAATATATCTTTGATTCCCGGCATGTCTTTTACCTGAGTATCGTCCATAGATTTGAGGGTCATTCCAAAAGCGGGTGGATGCACGATCATGGCGATCAGCATCCCTTCTTGCTGATAATCCATTCCAAACATAGGCTTACCGGTGACAATATCATGGACGTCTACATTCTTTCTCGACGTACCGATAATGGTAAAATCCTTCAGCTCTTTTAATTTGACTTCCGCAGGGACAGGTACCTTCGCTGCGGCCGAGGCCATTGCCCCGTATCCCGCGGATTTATTGGTTGGTGAATGAAAAAGCATTCCGGCTTTTGTCGTTATTTCTTCCATGGGAACTTCCCAGGCTTCCGCTGCGGCGGTACGAAGCATTTGTCTGGCGGATGCTCCGGCCATTCGTAAGGGTTCCCAGCGGGACATGATTCCCCGGCTGCCCCCCGTGAACTGAAAACCGTAATTTTCGGGATGATAGGGTGCTTGTTCAACTACTACTTTTTGCCAGTCGATATCCAATTCTTCGGCGACCAGCATCGGCATGGAAGTGCGTACATTCTGACCAAATTCCGGATTCGGCGTATAAATAGTAACGACTCCGTTATCGCCGATTTTGAGATAAGAATTGATTTCAAACCACTCCTTGGGCATGGCTAAAATCTCTGCTTCCGTTTTGGTCTGGCAGGATGCGAGCCAGCTGAATCCGAGCATTAGTCCACCACCAGTCAGGGCGGAAGATTTTAAGAAAGAGCGTCTGGCAATGGTTGTTTTTATGGTAGACATGATAAAAGGTTTTAGTTGGAAAGGTGAAAAAGCGGCAGTAGCTCATTTTCGAGACTGTTTAGCCTTTGATTCGCACTGTTGGTATTTGGATTTCTTTCTCCGTTTAAAATCAGACTAAAGACGACTATATAATTTTTTTATAAATCTAAACAAAAAAAAGAATTTTTTACTAAAGTCTGAACGGATTTTTTACGTGACGCCCAGGACGGTGCTTCCTGCATATTACTGTTCCTGAAAATAAAGGCTTAACAATAAATTAATCTCCCATTCTTGAACATACCCGAAAAACGATTGTTATCAATCTGTCCTACTAAAACCATTTACCAAAAAAATTATAAATAACCGGCTTCTAATCCATTATTATCTGGAAAGAAGACTAAAAAAATTACAAGCGTAAGATTATGGTAATGCACAAAAATGCGGAAGATCAACCCCAAAGTACCTGGGTAAGCTGGAACGAGAATGTTCAACACAATTATACTTACCACCATACGGTTAAAAAAGAAAAAGAACTGGCTGAAATAATTGGGAGAACTTCCGGAAAAGTGAGAGTATACGGTTCCAAACAATCTTCTGCTGATATTGCAGCGGGTACCGATTCATTGATTGATATGCGGCAGTATGACCAAATAGTTAGTATTGATGATGTCAAAAAGCAGATTACCGTTCAGTCGGGAATTACACTGAAAACATTAATTACGACCATTCAGGATCGTGGCTGGAGTCTTCCCTGTTTGCCGGACATCGATACGGTGACTTTGGGAGGTGCCCTCGCTACGGGAACCCACGGAACGGGACGGGACGGAAAATTACTGTCCGAATATATGGTTTCCTGTCGTATGGTGATGGCGGATGGTTCGATCCGTAAAGTAAGCGAAGGGGAAGAATTGATGGATGCGGCTCGTGTTTCTTTGGGATTACTGGGGATTTTTTCGGAAATAACATTACAATGTCAGTCGGTATATACGCTGCACCTGAAAGAACAGCCGATGCACGATGATGTGTGGATGGCGCAATACGACGACCTTTTAGATGATAATGATTTTACCCGGATTTTGTGGATGCCGCATACCGATCACGGGTACGTTATTCTGGGAAATAAAATCGATCCTGATACACCGGTGAAACACAATCCCGGCCCCGACTATCTGAAACACCGACGGGCCGTTTCCAGAATGTTGTATAAGTACACGACCAAATTTCCATTCTTGACGACCATTGCTAACAAAATTATTTATAAATTATTTTTTACTTCTAAAAAAGAAAGTAAAGGCACCTTATACGATGCGACCGTTACCAAAAGCAGAAGTGGTACGCTGGAATTAGCCGAGTGGACAATTGCCAAAAGCAGATTTAATGCTTGCTTTACCGAACTGAAAGCAGCACTCGATAACAGTGATAACGCAGCGTATGTACACATCCCGATGGACATCCGGTTTGTAAAGAAGGATGATTCGTGGTTGAGTTATGCATACGGAGAAGATTGCGTAACCGTTGGTTGTGTTACGAGAGATGCGGCCAACGCAGATCATTATAAAGCGTTTGAAGTAGTGGAAAAGATTTTCTTAAAACATGGTGGTCGTCCGCACTGGGGCAAACGCTTCGAAGCGAAAGGAGAAGAACTTTCAGCGGTCTATCCAAAGTTTGAAGACTTCAAAGCTTTACGTCAGGAACTTGATCCACAGGGTAAATTTCTGAATCCGTATCTGACCGAATTGCTGGATGTAAAAACAGTCGCGAAAAGCAAGAACCGTGCTGCCTGAACCAACCGCAGTATTGTTTGACTTTGACGGGGTAATTGTCAATAGCAAGGAAACGCACCGTCAGGCGTGGCGTTCGGCAGCGCTGGAATTCTGGGGAACCGATCCCGGTGTGTATCCCGCGGAGTTGAGTGGTCAGTCCCCGATGTTGATTGCTGAGCATTTCAGTCGTCTTAACAATGATCTTCCGAATACGGAAGCGTACATGAATTTAAAAACACAACACGTTAATAGTATAGCATCTCCTGCCCCTCTTTTACCGGGTGTGCGGGAGATGTTTTCTTTTTTAAAAACAAAAAATATTCCGTTCGGTATTGCGAGCAATGCGCCGCAGTCGTTTGTTTCCATCACCGTGGAAAAGCACGGATTAGCCGTACCGGTTATGTTGGGTATGGAAAATTATCAGCGTACCAAACCCGACCCCGAACCCTATTTTTTACTCGCCGATATGCTGGATATTCCTCCGGCTGATTACACTACTACTTTTATTTTTGAAGACAGCAAAACTGGATTGCAAGCCGCTTCTGCTACCGGAATGCGCGTGGTTGGCGTGACTACCGCTTACGACGAAAAAGTCCTGCTGGAATGCGGTGCAGAATTTACCTTGAAAAATGTAGGCGAAGCATTGAAGAGCTGGAGTTGAAAAATTGAAATCGTCTGAAGTTTTATCTGGTATGATTAATTTTTACTAATTTGTTGGTAATGTACGTTGAACGTTTATTATACTAACGATTCAATAGCTGTACATTATGATGGGAAATCGTAAAAAAGTATGAAATTTTACCCCGACCCCAAGGGGAGATTCCATGATTTTTTACTACTTTTTATCAATTAAGCTACAAGATCATTACAACAAATCAACAAATCAACAAACAAAAAAATGAAAGACCGTTTTATCATCATGGGCGTTTCCGGTTCTGGTAAATCCACCATAGGAAAAAAGCTGGCCGCTAAACTGAATATGCCTTACGAAGATGCGGATGATTTTCATCCCGAATCAAATGTAAAAAAGATGGAAAGTGGTCAATCACTGAACGACGAAGACCGGCAACCCTGGCTGGAAAGTCTGGCCGATTTGCTGGCGGACCACGAAGAGAAGGGGTTGGTGCTGGCCTGTTCGGCGCTCAAGGAATCTTATCGGAAGACGCTTAACTCTAGACTCACTGTTCCCGCAACAATTGTTTATCTGAAGGGAACGTACGAGCTTATTTTTGAGCGGATGCAAAACCGGAAAGATCATTTTATGCCAACGGGATTGCTGCAGTCTCAATTCAGGACGCTGGAAGAACCGGATCATGCGATCACTATTTCCGTTGACCAGACGATTGACGAAATTGTAGATGATATTTTAGATCATCTTGCTTAAAATAGTATTATGGGAAACGATCCGCTCAAAGAATATAAATTTAAAGAAAAACTGGAACTGAAAAACCGGAAGTCCTTCCCACAGGTCCGGAAGGTAACCTGTCCTTCCTGTTCCGAAACTGTCCCTGGCGAGCATCTGAATATTCAGACCAATATTGCAAAATGTAATGGTTGTGATATTATTTTTTCAATTAACGAACAAGTAGAAAGCCTTTCCCAGCAAAATGATATTTTACAGGAAATTTTACAACCGGCAGGGGTAGAACTTACCCATTTTCAGGATGATTTGGATATCTCCGTTGCACAACATTGGACTACTCTGGAAATAGTGCCGCTTGCAATTCTTCCATATTTGGTGTTTTTCCTGGCTGTGGCAACTTCGATAACTTTAAGCGAGGTATTTTCTTCCAGCCTGATCAGCATAGCAGGAACCATTACTGTTTTTCTGGTGGCACTTTTTGGTTATATTTCCTATTTTTCTATTCGAAAAAAACATAAAATCTATATCCACATTGACGATCAGGATTTGCACATAGAATGGCGACCGAGAAAATTCATAAAGGATAAAAAATACGCAATTCGGAATATTGATCAGGTGTACATAAAAGACATTATTTCTGGTGGTACAAAAGTACGTACGAGCATATTCATGATTGTAAATGGTGAAAAAGGACAGAAACACGTAGAACTAATCAAGTCAGTAAGTAGCCGTACCAAAGCAAAATATATCGAACAGGAAATTGAAAAGCATCTGGGTATCAAAGATCGCAGGGTGCCCGACGAAAAAATTTGACGAAGTACTTAAAATAATTCTTTTTATCTATCAACACCACCCTGGTCGACCGGAAAAGCCTACCCGTCGATCTTTATTTGCTGATCCTCAAAATAAATTCCTATCTTGCCTGAGTATAAATGTTCTAACCATAAAATACTATGCAAAAGAAAATCGCTAATAACTTTTTCTTCCTGTTATTATTTCTGATTACGGTAGCCTTCTTTGGTTTGATTGGAAGTTTTCTGCTGGGAGCATTTTGGGCAGCCGTTTTAGCCATCGTATTTGATCCGCTCAATAAAAAAGTATTAAGCCGGTTTCCCAAAAAACCAGCGCTGGCCAGTGGTCTGACGCTGGTTGGAATATTACTCATTGTGATCATTCCACTGGGACTCATCAGTCTGGCGCTGGTGGTAGAAGCACTGGATATTTCAGAAAAAATTCAATCCGGCGAATGGAAACCGCAGGAACAAATTGGACAATTAAAAGATTTAGTGCCACCACAGCTCGAAAAATTTGGCCTCGACATTAATAATATTCAAACCAAAATTACCGAATGGGCCGGCAATTCTTCGCAGGTCATTGCCACTAAAATCCTGGGATTCGGACAAGGTGTGCTGGGAATTCTGGTACAATTTACCATTACCCTGTACGTGTTGTTTTTCTTTTTCCGGGATGGTAAAAAACTGGTAGACAGCCTGATTTACGTCTTGCCCATCGGAGACAGAAAAGAACGGCAACTGATCAAAAGATTTCAAAGTGTAGCCCGTGCGACGGTCAAAGGAAGTATTCTGATTGCGCTGATTCAGGGTGTTTTGGGTGGAATTTTGTTTGCACTTTTGGGCGTGGAAGGCGCTGTGATCTGGGGCGCACTCATGATTATTGCGGCGTTACTGCCCGTAGGTGCGCTGCTCGTCTGGGGGCCCATCGCCGCCGTTTTATTTTTGCAGGGCAGCTACACCGAAGCGATTATTCTGGTCGTAGTCGGTGCGTTGTTTATCGGCCTGATTGACAATCTGCTGCGTCCCCGTCTGGTGGGCAATGATACCAAAATGCCGGACTGGCTGATCCTTTTATCTACGCTGGGCGGATTGAGTTGGTTTGGC
>CAKZUV010000318.1 GCA_937921555.1 uncultured Saprospiraceae bacterium | reverse complement strand
AAGCGAGTTTATTCTGTTTGACATTTTATTAATGAATGAACGATCTCGAAGAGTCGAGCATGACAATGCGAGAAGTGAATGAACCGCTGAGCGGGTGGGTCAGCGAATTCGAAAAATGCGACAGGCGGCAGATTTTTTTGTTTCGTTTTTTTTTCTGCCAAAAAAAATGAACAGAAAGAATAAAGAATAAGCTGAACTCTCGAAGTTAATTACATTACAAAAGTGCAGAAGATTTTTTCATCAATTGAACACCCTAACTTATAGCTTGTCCAAACTTAGCGATCATAAAATTTACGCATATCTCCACTTTTAAATTTCCGTTCTTTACCAAAATCCGACCGTAGTGGCTTCCGGTAGGCTGCGTAGGCACCTCTGGCCATCCAGGCACCATAGAGTACAAAAACGACGGCAAAAATTCGGGCAACTCCCTTCTGCCCCACGCTCGTTAACAAAGCTCCTCCGCCAATAAACAAAAGAAGAAATCCAATCATTAATTTATAGAGATGTTTTTGTTGTTCTTGTTGGGAAATTTCATAATGTACGATATAACTATCTACCTGTTTTAAAACGGCTTCCCGGTCTTTTTCCGTAATATCCAATGTGCGGATAGCCCGTTCAATCTCAAGGTAGTCTTTTCCCTTAAAGGCCAAATCCTGACAATGACTTTTTAATGCTGCTAAATCCATAAACCGAAGATAATCAATGTTCTTAAAAAGACCAAATTTGAAAATTTTTTGTTTAAAATAAAAACTAATTACCATTAATATTTTGATAAACTAATTAAAAATAGCATATTTACTCGTCTGTTACATTTTTTAGAACCTCAGGTATTTAGCTAAAACTGAATTACCATTTCACCAATTGACTTACTATGATCATCAGCGAACTAATTTTTCTGGGAATTGGTCTTTTGCTCGGCGCCATTTCTGCCTGGTTTATTGCCAAATACAAATTTGCGGCAGCAAGTGGTTCTCTGCCGCTGGATGTGGTCAAACAGCAATACGTTTTACGCGAGGTCTTCGCCAATCTGCAGGAACAGGCAGACATGTACCGGGCGGACATGATGGAAAAAGAATCCGAAATACGGAACCTGACCAAATCGCTTTCTTCTCAGCAGCAGGAAAACCTCGGTTTACGGGACAAACTGGCGCAGGATCAGGCACAAATCACCCAACTCCAAGCACAGTTTCAAAGAGAATTTGAGCATACCGCCAGCCGGATTTTTGATGAAAAAAATCAACGGTTCAGTCAGCAAAGTCAGGAACAACTTAATCATATACTCAATCCGCTGCGTGAGCGTATCCGGGAGTTTGAACTGGGCATTGAAAGACGGTACCTTGAAAAGACAAAGGATATGGTTTCTCTTAAAAAAGAGATTGAACAGCTGAGAGACTTAAACGTCCAGCTCAGTGAAGATGCTAACAATCTGGCGGCCGCGCTGAAAGGAGACAACAAAACGCAGGGAGACTGGGGGGAACATCAACTGGAACTATTACTGGAAAAATCGGGATTGGTAAAAGGAATTCATTTTACTACGCAGGCCAGTTATGTAGATGTTCATGGAAAAACGAAACGACCGGATTTTATCATTAATTTACCAGAAGGAAAACATCTGGTGATTGATTCAAAAGTATCGCTGGTAGCCTACGAAAAATATTGCTCTTCTGACAATAAGGACAAACATCTGAAAAACCACATCGAAAGTTTGCGTCGGCATATCAACGATCTGAGCAGTAAAAATTATCAACACCTCTACCAAATTTCTTCTCCCGATTACCTCTTGCTATTTGTGCCCATCGAACCCGCCTTTGCACTTGCCGTCCAACACGATCAGCAATTATTTCTGGATGCACTGGATAAAAATATCGTCATGGTGTCCAACTCTACCCTGCTGGCAACCATGCGTACCGTTTCCTACATCTGGAAACAGGAAAAACAGAAAAAATCAGTGTTGGAAATTGCCCGGCAAAGTGGTTTACTCTACGATAAACTCTGCAGTTTTGTCGAAGACCTTCAGCAGGTTGGTCACCGGATAGAGCAATCTCAAAACGCCTATCACTCGGCCATGAATAAATTAATGGATTCTAAAAAATATGGAGATACCTTACTTGGAAGAGCCGAAAAGATCAGAAAACTGGGCGCAAAAAACACTAAAAAATTACCAAAAGATTTACTTCAATAATTTAGACAAGCGATTACTTGGCGTAAGCTAGCTGTAAACTAACAAACAAAACATTAAAATTTTAATCTATTTGTATCATTTTTATCTAAATAAATCTTACCTTTAGTCATAACAACCTTACAGACCAAATTGAAATGCAATTTTTTTAACCGAGAGAAATAATTAAATATGCATTCTTCACTACTCAAATTCTGGGTGGGGATCGTAATGATCTTTCTACCCCTAATGTCTGTATTCGCACAATCCCAACGCTCCTTTTGGGAATTATCTACTCAAAATCAAACATTGCTGGAAGCGCAGAGTCCGATGAAAACGCTGCCCAACACCTATAAGCTTTTTCAGCTGAACGACGAAGACCTTCTACGGCTTAGGATGAAAGAGGCACCCCTCCGGTTTTCGGACGAAGCCCAAAATCCATTAAACGATGTGGTCCTACATTTACCCATGCCTGATGGTTCAACTGCTCCTTTCAAATTATTGAATTTTCCAGTCATGGATAAACGTCTCAGCAGCAGATATCCTGCAATCCAGACTTTTACCGCTATAGGAATAGATGATCCGGCGGCCCGAGCAAAGGTAGATTTCACCCCAAAAGGATTCCATGCCATGATTCTCGCACCTGGCAGTAGTCCGGTGTACGTTGATCCTCTCGTGGCAGAACAAAAACAGTATATTTCCTATTTCCGGAAAGATTTTCCTACAAAAGAAAATGGCATAGAATGCCACGTAGGAGAAGTGTCCGGACAAATTCAAAATCCTGCCAACCAGATTCTGGCGCCCGTGGGTGATTGTCAACTACGGCAATTCCGGCTGGCCCTCGCCTGTACGGGAGAATACGCACAGTTTCATGATGATGGAGACAATAGCAACGGAGATATCATAGCAGACGTTATGGCAGCCTTTGCTACGACCATGAACCGGGTCAATGGCGTATTCGAACAAGATGCCAGTATTACCATGGAGCTGGTACCTAATAACGATCAGTTGATCTTTACCAACGCCAATACAGATCCCTATACCAATAATGATGGAGGTGAAATGTTAGGTGAAAATCAGACAACCTGTGATAATATCATTGGGTCCGCCAATTATGACATCGGTCACGTATTCAGTACCGGCGGTGGTGGAGTTGCCTTTCTCAGATCACCTTGTACCAGTTTTAAAGCCGGAGGAGTCACTGGGCTGGGCAGTCCAGTTGGAGATCCCTTTGATATTGATTTTGTAGCCCACGAATTTGGACATCAGTACGGTGGAAATCATACCCAAAACAACCCTTGCCAACGGAGTAATGCCTCAGTAGAACCTGGTAGTGCGTCCACCATCATGGGCTACGCCGGAATCTGTAATCCCAATGTGCAGAATAACAGTGATGCGTATTTTCATGGAATTACCCTTGAGGAATTTGCCGATTTCGTTACCAGCCCCAGTATATGCGCCAGCATCATCTCCACCAATAACAATACACCTACAGTAAATGCCGGCAGTGATTATATCATTCCCATCTCTACCCCGTTTGCGCTGACCGCTACCGGTTCTGATCCGGACGGAGATCCCATCACATATTGCTGGGAACAGATGGACAACGAAAACGGTGAAAATATGCCCCCCGAACCGACCAATACCAGAGGACCTAACTTCCGTAGTTATTTTCCAACCATCGATCCGGTCAGAGTCTTTCCAAATTTAGCGAGTATCCTTTCCGGAGCGAACAATGAATGGGAAACCTTACCGAGTGTCGCACGGATTTTTAATTTCACCGTCAGTGTGAGAGATAATAACAGTGAATACGGATGTGTGGCTCAGGATGAAATGACCGTGACCACCACTCCCACGGCCGGACCTTTTGTGATTACGTCTCCTGCCAGTGCCGAATTATGGGAAGCAGGTGAGACCGAAACGATCACCTGGAATGTCGCCAACACCAATCTGGCTCCGGTCTCCTGTGCTCAGGTCGACATCCTCATGTCTACGGATGGTGGATCCACTTTTAATGCAGTGGCGACTAATGAAGCCAATGATGGAAGTTATGATTTTGTCGTTCCGAATATCGAAAGTCAGGATATTCTTTTTCAAGTTATCTGTTCTGATAACATATTTTTCGCAGTAACAACCGTACCGGTATCCATTGGTTTTGCCGAGGAATGTACGGTTTTCAATAGTACAGATATTCCGGTGACAATTTCTGAATCAGGAACTCCATTAATCACTTCTGACCTGACGGTCAGCCTGGGCGGAACCATCAGTAGCGTAAGCGTAGTCAATCTTACAGGTGATCATACTTATACCGGAGATTTAACTTTCACCTTAATTCACCCGAGTGGTGAGGAAATTATTTTACTTAGTGGAGCTTGTGACAATAATAATGATTTTGATCTTACATTCACGGATTCGGGAGGATCTTTCTCCTGTCCGCTGAGTAATCAGCAGAGTGTTGCTCCTAATGTTTCGCTCAGCAATCTCAATGGATTGAGCACAGATGGAACCTGGGTATTACAGATACAGGATAATTTCAATCAGGATGGTGGAAGTCTCAATAGCTGGGGACTGGAAATTTGTTATATCGTTTCTTTATCAGTCCTGCCCGTCGAGCTAACTAATTTTTCTGCGGTTGCTGCCGAAAAGCAAATTGACCTTGTTTGGGAAACGGCCAGCGAATTTAACAATGCCGGTTTTGAAATATATCGAAGCAGTGACCCAAACCGGGGATTTGAATCTATCGGCTGGGTAAACGGATTTGGAACTACTAGTCAAAAGCAGCGGTATAGCTTTCCGGATGTTAAAGTGGAGGCAGGAAAAACCTATTATTACCAATTGAAACAAATAGATTTTGATGAGCAATCAGAATTGTCAAAAATTGTTTCGGCTAGCCTTGCCGCCAATGAGCTGGTAATTGACCTGCGTCCGAATCCTGCCAGCGATCAACTTACCCTTTCCGTGGCGCTGGAAGGTGACCATACCGTTAATATCTCCATGCTGGACTTGCTGGGCCGAACGGTTCATTCATCCAATGCTGCCTTTCGTGATTTTCAGCAAGCCGAATTTGACCTAACGCAATTGACAAAAGGGGTTTATTTTATCCGTATAAAATTACCGACTGGTGAACAAATGACCCGTAAATTTGTAAAGGAATAAGCGATAAATTCCAATTTAATTTCATGCTATAAAAGCCAGGTAATGATCATCGTTATCTGGCTTTTGTCATTCAGGCTTCGGAAAGAATAATAACTATGAAAGACCATCTACTAATTTTAACTGCTATGGGTGCTGCTACCTTGATTATGGCATGGTTACCCTCTTTGTCAAAAAAAATAAAAGTCAGTTATCCGATTATTCTGATTTTGGTTGGATTTGGTCTGTTTTCTGCGGGCATTCCACTTAACTGGCCTGATCCAAACTGGCCCGATGACTGGGTAATGAAAATTTCGGAGGCCATTGTTATTATTTCCCTGATGGGCGCCGGGCTAAAAATTAATCGTTCCTTTAACTGGAAAAACTGGCAGGGCGCCTTACAGCTAATTGGGATTACGATGCCATTATTTATGCTAGCTATTCTATGGCTGGGAATGGAATTTTTACACTTCAGCTTACCAGCCGCAATCTTGTTAGCAGCGGTACTTGCACCTACCGACCCCGTCCTGGCGGAAGAAGTTCAGTTAACAGGTCCAAGAAAAGACAACGAAAAGGATACCGAATTACAATTCACGCTTACCGCGGAGGCAGGGATCAACGATGGTCTGGCTTTTCCATTTACGTATATGGCGATTCTGGTGGCGCAGGCAGGAAGCTGGGAGCAATTTGCACTGGGGGAATGGGTACTGTATAAAGTTTTCACTAAAATTATACTTGGTATTCTTTATGGATTTATCATCGGACGGATGGTGGGTTATCTGCTCGAAAAGTTGCCAAACGTAGCAAACATCCGGACACGGGATGGTTTTCTGGCACTGTCAACTACTTTTTTTGTATATGGTTTGTCGGAATTGTTATACGGGTATGGATTTCTGGCGGTCTTCGTGGCTGGTCTGACGATTCGCCGGGTAGAAATTCACGAAAAGGATTTTAAAAACAAAATGCATAATTTTGTCGGCGAGATCGAACGATTTTTACTCGTGTTCTGGCTGGTTTTGTTTGGAGGGTCTATCCTGAATGGGGCCTTTGAAAATATTGGCTGGAAAGAGATAACAGTGGCCTTACTGATTATTCTCGTCATTCGTCCCCTTGCGGGAATGGTAGGATTGCTGGGCACTAAAATCTCTATAAAAGAACGTTTAGGAATCAGTTTTTTAGGTATAAAAGGTATCGGTTCTATTTTTTACCTCGCCTGGGCCTTCGTCACATTTGGTGATTTTACGGAACGAAGTCAAATGTACGCGATAACTTCTTTGGTGATTCTTTTTTCGATCGTGATTCATGGATTAACGGCGCCACATATTATTAAGTATCTTGAACGAAAATGAGGAGGTTTTGGTTTTTTATTTTAGAAAGAGAGGTTAAAGGTAGGTTAGGTTTACTAAACTTTACTCGAAATTGTCTGCCCAGTTTTTAGCTACAAACCCAAGATTTGAAATACGTTTTATAAACCTGGCGCGTCTAAGCTCACGGTTTTCTTATTAAGAAGGTTTACTAAACTTTACTCAAAACGATCTACCCAGTTTTTAACTAAAACCCAGGATTCGAAATAAGTTTAGTAAACCTGACGCGTCTAAAAAAGGGAGGCGGAGATTTAAAAGATTTACTAAGCTTTACTCGAAATTGTCTCCCAAGATTTGAAATACGTTTTATAAACCTGGCGCGTCTAAGCTCACGGTTTTCTTATTAAGAAGGTTTACTAAACTTTACTCAAAACGATCTACCCAGTTTTTAACTAAAACCCAGGATTTGAAATACGTTTAGTAAACCTGGTGCGTCAAAAATAAACCTGATACAACGACTACCGCACAATCACAAAACCATCCGAAACCCTGGCGGTCTCTTTTATCCAGAATTGAACGCCGTACATCCCTTCCTGATAATCACTGATATCCAGTTCAATCGGGGTATTCGGTAAAGATTCATAGACATCCAGCAGGAAAATTTGGCCCAGCGAATTATACACCATAATTTCACAACGGGTACCGGCCCACTGCGTGGTGTTGAAGGTGACGCGATTCGTCGCAGGATTAGGATATACCAGAGATTCTGGAAAAAGATTGATAAAATCCAGAATGGCGGTATCAGAATTTACAAAATTGCCATCCTGATCGTACTGCCGGACAAAGTAATAGTTCTCACCGAAGATGGGAGTGTCATGCAGATACTCGTAAGGAAATAATCCTGCGTTGTTTTCAACACTATTGATGGTATCCAGTATGGAATAATTAATTCCGTCGCTACTATATCTTACTTCAAAATAGGCATTGTCCATTTCAGTATTGGTAAACCAGTCTACCTGAATGGCGTTTTCTATCCGGTTGAGGGCAATATCCAGAATCGGGTCCACCGGTTCTGGTGTGGTGTTATCTTCGTATTCCCAGATCAATGGTACAGAAGCAATATTTCCATTTCCAGCTTCATCGGTTACAACGTTTTCACGAACCCCAAAACCAACCGTTCCAAAATCAATGGCATTTATTACAATATTGTAAACCTGATCATTCTGGGTAAAGGTGACAACTTCGGCATTATTTAAATTCAGGTCATTGGTGGTTAGATTCGTAACGGATTCGCTGAAAGTAATTTCGAGTTCGTAGGTGCCCTCAACGTCGGTGGATAAATCTTCCACGATTACGGTCGGTCGAATGGTATCCGGTGCCAGAGGGATCAAATAGTTAACGACCAGTTCGTTGGAAAGACCATTTGGATTATCAAACAAATCGGTGATGGTTTCTGCTTCAAGTTGCAAGGTGATCTCTCCTTCGAGCAAAGGAGTTGCTAACAATGTAAATACATTATCAACACCTGAAAGGTTGGAAAGCTCTGCGTTGCTGACTAAAAAGTCAGATAATTCCAGTCCGGTAATTTCTTCGGTGGCTCTGATTTCTACAATAAACGGTTCCGAGACTTCCTCCAATGCGGTACTCAGCGTTACCACGGGCGGTGTAACGTCGATGATTCCGAAATTTACCTGCAAAAAATTAGAAACCAGATTAGGATTACCGGCGGTATCCACGACCGCAGCGGCGGGTAGAAATACGGAGACAGCTCCCATAGCTCCCGGATTAACCGTCAGGGTGTAACTCATTTCACTACCCGTTAATTCTACACCGGCACCATTACTGATATTAAAATCGCTCACTTCCAGTCCCGTTACCGGCTCATCAAATTCCACCGTTACAGGAAAAATACTGTCCACCGTGTTTTGGGGTGTTGATAAAACAACAGAGGGTTCTTCCTCGTCAGTAAAGGTGACCGTCAACGTACCCGAGGCAACATTTGCGTTGCCAGCCTGATCGACCGCTACTCCTGCGGGCACTTTAAAACGGACCACGCCGACAGCGTGCGGATCAATTAAAACAAAATAATTCATTGACTCTCCGGCTACGTCCACCACAGATCCATTTTCCACAAAAAAATCATCAGCAGAAAGGCCATACACTTCTTCTGAGAAACCAATACCAACGGTAAAAGGACCTCCAACGTCCAGACTCCCGACATTTATAGTCGGTGCGGGAGGGATAGAATCGGTAAAAGTAGGATTGTCAGCGGAAGCTGTACTTGCTCCGAAAAGGGTAAAAATCAAAAGGCTTAAACAAAAAGCCAGGGTATATTGGATCATAAGTACCGTAATTTGTGAAAAATCGGTAAGTTTCTGATCTAAATTGAGTTTAATTCGTTGTACCATTAGAATTTACGCTAAAGTTGTAAAACTTGTTTCTAAAATATTAAAAAAAATAAAATATGAATTACAATGAACTGACTCCCGAAGAGGCACGTGTCATCCTGAATAAAGGCACGGAACGCCCGTTTACTGGCGAATATACGGATAATAAATTACCCGGAGTTTATATATGTCGACAATGTGATACGCCGCTTTACCGATCTGAGGATAAATTTAACTCCAATTGCGGCTGGCCAAGTTTTGACGATGAAATCCCAGGTGCCGTCAAGCGGGTACAAGACGCAGACGGCAGACGCGTTGAAATTGTCTGTGCTACCTGTGAGGGTCATCTGGGCCACGTATTTAAAGGTGAACGTTTTACCGAAAAAAATACGAGACATTGTGTCAATTCTATCTCTATGGTCTTCGTCCCGGAACAAAAAGTGGAGCAAGCTGCGGTCGCCAATCCGGCTGCCGGTGCTGAAGAAGAGATGGTAAAAGTGTACGCTACTACCCAGGCATTACAGGCCAATCTGGCGGAAACGGTGCTCAAAACAAATGGCATTCAGGCGCACCAGATGAACAAACAGGATAGTAGTTTTTCGGTAATTGGCAATATTGAAATATATACAACCGCCACGGATGCGGAAAAAGCCAGAGATATTCTCCGCGCAAATGATTTTACCGAAGACTCGCAAAGTACTGAATAAATACTCAACCGTCTGAAAATTAACAGATTATTAACCGCCTGCCCCCTTGTGACTGGCACTAGATTTGTCTTATTTTACGTTAGAAAATGGTAAGTAATTACGCTTGTCCTGATTGAATTCCCATTAAAATTATCTATCGTATGAGATTTATTAAAGCGCTTTTTGTAGTCTGCTTATTCATTGCCGGTGGTTATTTTATCAACCAGCATTCCGGAGAAGCTGTCTTTTCCGGGCAAGACGCAGGTCTTGTATGTAACCACGATCACGCGTACGGTTACGATTTCCAGACTAAAGACCAACTACTCTTCATCGAGGAAGTGGATCAGCCTAATGGTGACGTTGCTATTTATGCCAAAAATATTGGATACTGCCCGCTGACGGTAGATATTCAGTTTCCTGATTTGACCAATATGACAACGGATGTAACGTTGCCTTTTACGGCCGTGGTCCCTACCCGGGCAGAAAAATATAAGTTGCTGACCATCTCTCCTTCTAAAACTCTGAAGAGTGGCAGCATGTCTTACCGGTATAGTTTTAATTATAATGTTGGTGATATTCTGAATGCAAAACATGATGATTCCTACGAGTATTTACTTCCTTTTCCTTCCGGCAAATCTTACGTGGTAGGTCAGGGATACGGAGGTCGTTTTTCACATCAGAATATGAATTGTCTGGATTTCAATATGGACATAGGCTCCAAAGTTTGTGCGGCCAGAGAAGGTACGGTTATCCGGGTCAAAGAAGATTCGAATACCGGTTGTCTGACGGCGCGGTGCCAGGGCAAAGCAAATTATATTGTGATTTACCACGAAGACGGTACTTCCGCCCGGTACATTCACCTTAAACACAATGGCAGCAAAGTGAAGGTTGGAGATCAAGTTAAGGCCGGAGAGGTAATCGGATACAGTGGAAATACCGGATGGTCGAGCGGACCGCATTTACATTTTGAAGTAGATCAACCCGGAAAAAACATCATGTACACCGTTCCGACTAAATTTAAAACTAAAAAAGGGCTCGTTTCCAATCTGAAAGAAGGCGCGACTTATACGGCTAAGTAAAGTATAAAAAATTTCAGTCGCAAAAATAATACAGGTAATGATCTTGCGATCATTACCTCTTTTTATTTTATGGTAAATGATCTATGCCTCCGGAATTTTCAAGACAATTTGGCCGCAGCCAGAATCCACTCATTGACCTTTTCGGGAAATTCCAGAGGTGCGAGATGCGTAGCATTTTTCAGTTCCCACAAATGTTTTGTTGGCAGATGTTTCTCAATCCGCTGCCATATAGCGGGCGAGATCACATTGGTATGTTCGCCCCGGAGAATATGCACGGGGATTGGCAAATTAAAAATATCATCTACTACGTAAGGTACCGTAGCATAAACCCTTGATTCCCATTCTTTTGGAAACACCAACTGAAGTTGCCCTGCTTCGTTTTTAAACGTTCCGTAATGAATCCAGTCGTTGAGTACCACGTCGGACAAGTCCCGGAAAATTCGTTTTTTCCGGTACGATTCGAAGAGCACTTCCCGGCTGGGCCACTGATCTTTCCGGTTATTGGCAATTCTGGAAACGGGAATAATGCGCTGTCGCAGTGCAATGGGAAAAAACAAAAACAACCATTGAAAATATTTAGGAAACAAGACGGGTTCCAGTAATATCAGACGACGAAATAGATCAGGTCTTTTTTGGGCGGCGAGAACAGAAACCACCGCCCCCAGTGAATGGCCCGTCCCGACCACATTTTTTAGTTTTTGCTGATCCAGAAATTCAATTAAATCATCGGCAAACTGGTCCCAGGATTTTAAAAATTCCGGATCGGTACCCGGCCAGAGCGGGCGTTGTTTAATTCCAATGACCCGGTATTTTTTAGTCAGCGGTTTTATTAGTTGCTGGTAGGCGCCGGGAGGATAAGCGTTTGCGTGCGCAAAGTGGAGGGTTTCGCCCGTTCCACCGAAATCGAAATATGGGATGTTTTGGTTGATCGTTTTTATGGATTGAATAGTTGATTTTAAACACCGGCAATATACAAAAAACGGGCAAGAGTGAATCCACCCTGCCCGTTTTAAATATTTTAATATACTAATTTCTAAAAATTAATCTGTTCAAAACGCATATCCCTATTTTTGTTTGGCTACGAAAGCCAGTCCCCGGTCGATTTCGGACAATAACTTACTGCCGTGCCTAATAGCATCATCGATCATTTTCTTCCGTTTGCGGTCTTCCACTTCTACGCTGTTATAGACCTCCATTGCGGCTTCCACTTCCTTTTTGGCTTTTTCCAGATTGGCCTGATTAACAGCCAGTGAATATTTTTTCCCTTTAAATTGTTTTTTCTGGGCAGTAATAAAGCCGTTAAACAACTTGACACCAGTACTGAACCGGTCATTGGCCGCATTAAGATCATCTACTTTGCTGTTGATCCCATAATTTTCAATATTATGTTTTGTATTTTTTCTCCACTTTTTCAGTAAATTAACTCCATCGCCCATTTCCTGGGATCGTAAGAGCTGACTTTCCATTTGCGCCTTTTTATCCTGTTGTAAATAAGCGGTAATCAGGTCTTCGGGAACGAAGTCTTGATCTCCGGGTGCGATTTCCCGATTGGTATCAAACGTATGATAAGAAACCGGCTTCCGCAGTTGCCAGAGCGGATCGAAAGGCATGTGTCTTTTGATCATTTCATCGGGGTCCACGTCATACCATTCCGGTTTATATTCTTTTTGAAATCGTTTCCCGTCTATCACGTATCCTGCGCCCCATGTGACGTCGTAGAGTTTCCATTCGCCATTCACCTTTACGGCATTCCA
>CAKZUV010000317.1 GCA_937921555.1 uncultured Saprospiraceae bacterium | reverse complement strand
CGATTCTATACTTCCTCTTTTTGCCTCACTCTGCATCAACAAAATGGTCATTATACACAGCATAACTCCCATTTTGCTTCTTTGATTGAGGCAAAAATAGTTCGCCTAGAATCTGCACTTATTTATTTGCCATTCCTTATCCAAATTAAACAGCAAAAACAATGCTAATTTTTTCGGTATCGTAAAGATATTTTGTGAAATATCCCTTCTTTTGAGTACTAGGATTTTTTTCCTGAGCGTTCGCTGTGCTGCTTATTCTTCTTTACAGGATTCTGATGCATATCGTAATATGTTTTTCGCTGACGAGCTACATCCAGCGCGAGAAAAACAGCATTTCTGAAGGAGCCTGGATTGGCAATTCCTTTTCCGGCGATATCGTGGGCCGTTCCGTGGTCGGGAGAAGTTCTGATGCCTTCGAGTCCCGCGGTAAAATTGACTCCATTGCCGAAAGATAATGCCTTAAACGGAACCAGTCCCTGATCGTGGTACATGGCCAGAATACCATCAAATTTTTTGTATAAACCACTACCAAAAAAACCATCCGCCGGATAAGGCCCCATTGCACCAATTCCCTGTTTTTTGGCTTCGATGATCAGAGGCCGGATCGTTTTTTCCTCCTCTTCTCCAATGACGCCACCATCACCAGCGTGTGGATTCAGTCCAAGTACGGCAATAGAAGGTCGTTCGATTCCGAAATCAATTTTAAGGGTTCGGTTGAAGATTGATAGTTTATGCTTTAATCTTTCCCTGGTTATCAAAGGAGCTACTTCTCCCACCGGAACGTGATTGGTGACCAGTCCTACTCTCAGATTTTCGCTGCACATGAGCATCAGGCTCTCTTTGGAATCAAAAGCATGGGTTAAAAATTCCGTATGGCCAGGAAATCGAAATCCGGATAATTGCATCGCTTTTTTATGGATCGGCGCGGTAACGAGTGCGTCAATCACGCCTGCTTTCAGATCGTTGGTGGCCTGATCGAGGGAAAGTCCCGCGAAACGACCACCATGTTCGGTCACGCTGCCAATTTCGATTTGGGTGTCTTCGTTCCAGCAGTTGACTACATTGGTCTGATTATCCTTAAAAGCCTCCCCCGGCCCGATCCCCGCAAAATTAAAATCATCGAGGGAAATCATATTTTTATGATAGGTTACGACTTTGGATGACCCATAGATGACGGGCAAAAACATCTCTCTTACTCTTTTGTCGTCGAGTGTTTTCAGAATAATTTCGAGGCCGACACCATTCATGTCTCCAATACTGATACCTATTTTTATTTTTTCCATAATTTTAATAATTCTTTAAAAAGTCATACACTAATCTAACCCCAACTCCGGTTCCTTCTTTGGTACGGTAGCCATCGGCTGCCTTCAGATAAGCAGAGCCGGCAATATCAAAATGCAACCACGGAAAGTCCGTAAAATATTCCAGAAATTTCCCGGCGGTAATCATTCCCGCATTGGGTCCACCAAGATTTTTAATATCTGCAATATTTGATTTTAACTGATTGTGGTATTCGCGCCACAACGGGAAACGGACCAGTCGTTCGTAAACATTAAAACCACTCTTTTCCATTTTTTCACAAACGTTATTGTCGGCTGTTCCCATGTAGGAAATTCCGTCCGGTCCCAGTGCCCGGGCCGCAGCTCCGGTCAGGGTAGCGAAGTCGAGTACGAGTTCCGGTTTATATTTTTTGGCAAAATGCAAAGCATCTGCCAACACGAGTCTTCCTTCTGCGTCGGTATTTAGTACTTCAACGGTATCGCCACTAAACATTTCTATCACGTCGCCGGGAACGTACGCATTTTGTCCCGGACGGTTGTCCGTGGAAGGGACGAGGGCCACGACGTGTAGCGGTAGTTTATTAGCAGCGATGGCCACCATTGCTCCGATGACGGTGGCAGCGCCTCCCATATCACTTTTCATAAAGTCCATGGAGTTGGACGTTGGTTTCAGGCTGACACCTCCTGTGTCGTATACGATACCTTTTCCAACGAGTACGATTGGTTTTTTATTTTTTACTTTGGATGGGTTCCATTCTAAAATAGAAAACGTAGGCGGATCATTGCTTCCCCGGTTGACGGCCAGCAGTCCACCCATTTTTAATTTTTCAATTTTCTTTTTGTTGAATACGGTTACTTTGAAGCCGTATTTTTTTCCAAAAATTTTAGCCTGATTGGCCAGTTCGGTGGCAGTCAGAAAGGATAATGGTTCGTTGACCAAATCACGGGCATGAAAAGTTCCACCAATAATATGCTGCAATTCTCTGACCTGAGGACTTGAAAAATCCTCTTTCATAACCTTGATTGATTTCAGGCATTTTTTCCTGTTGGACTTGTCTTTAAAATACTTTATAAACTGATAATTGCCCAAAGCCATCCCTTCCACAAAATCCTTCAGCATATTGACCGGATGAACGTTGGATACGACGACCGATTCGATTTTATAATGATTAATTGTGGCCAGTAATTCGTTGCCGGCGAGACGAACATCTTCGCTACGCAATGATTCTTCCTGATCTGAGTTCAAAAACTGAATGATAAGGTTTCCCTTTTGACGGGGCACAAATACGGAGTTAATATCTTTTTTAGCCGCTTTTTTTACGTAGCCTGCCCCCTCTTCGTTAAGCATTTCAGTAGCCCAGTCGAGCATCTTACGATCTGCCAGCAGAATGAGTGTATCTGTTGGATTTATCGACTTTGTCACCGAAATATTGGTATTCATCCGTTTTTGTTTAAATTATGCGCTATTTTGCCGGAATTATAGCTTTTCTGATAAAGCAGTTCTAACTCAATTCACAAAGATAACTAAAACTTGAAGGCAAAAAAATCATACGGTCAACACTTTCTTACCAACGAAGCTATTTGTATGCAAATCGCTGATAGTCTGGCAAAAATGGATCAATACCCCCTCATTATTGAAGTCGGACCGGGACAGGGTATGCTGACGAAATATTTACTGAAAAAAAAACCGGAATTAATCGTAGTAGAAGCTGACCGGGACATGGTGAGCTATCTGCAGCAAAATTATCCCGAACTGAAGCAACAAATTGCACCGGCTGATTTTCTTAAACTGGATTTGGCACAGTTGAGTTCAGACCGTAGTTTTGGACTGATTGGAAATTTCCCTTATAATATCTCTTCGCAGATTTTATTTAAGATGCTGGAGCACAAAGCATTGATTCCTGAGATGGTAGGCATGTTTCAGAAAGAAGTAGCACAGCGGGTCATTTCCGGACCAGGCAGTAAAGTGTACGGTGTAATCAGTGTGTTAATTCAGGCGTATTATTCCGGGGAATATTTGTTTGACGTTGGTCCGGAAGAGTTTAATCCACCACCCAAGGTGCAGTCCGGTGTAATTCGGCTGACCCGGAAAGAAAACCAGGATTTAGGGTGTGACTACGCGTTATTTCGCAGAGTGGTCAAACAGGCATTCAGTCAACGGCGGAAGATGTTACGCAATACCATGAAGATGTTTTTAAAAGGAGATCCGATTCTGGAAGATGAATTGTTCAAAGAAAGACCAGAGCAACTATCAGTGGAGTCTTTTGTGGAACTTTCCAATCTGATTGCAAAACGGGAAGCGGATAAAAAGTAAAAGTTGTTTTTGTGACCATTGTTGTTTTTAAAGCGGGAACTAAAAAGTATAAAATCTGTTAAGTCTAATAATTATTATCAATAAATAGTAAAAAAATGAGTTTAGAAACTAAGATCGTTGCTGACCTGAAAGAAGCGATGAAGGCCAAAGACAAGGTAAGTTTGCGCGGTATCCGTGCGATCAAAACTGCTTTGATGAATTTAAAAACGGACGGAAATAACACTGAAATTACCGAACAGGTAGAAATCGGGTTATTACAAAAAATGCTCAAGCAGCGTAAAGAATCACTTTCTATTTACGAAGAGCAGGGACGGGACGAACTGGCCGCTACCGAAAAAGAAGAAATTGCCATTATCGAAAAATACCTGCCCGAGCAGATGGACGAAGCTGCACTGGAAAAGGTCGTTGGTGAAATCATCAGCAAAACCGGAGCTACTTCTATGAAAGATATGGGAAAGGTAATGGGTATGGCCAGCAAACAACTTGCCGGGCAAGCCGACGGAAAAGCGATTTCTGCCGTCGTAAAAAAATTACTTGGGTAACCAGTTGCGTGTATAAAACACGGAGCGACAGTATGCTCAGGAATTTTAGAATAGGAAACATATTTTTACGACAGAAGTGTCTCAATCAATATTCGTTATTGGATTTTCATGATTCAATATTCGAAGACAAAGTAGAACAAAAAGATTAAGTTCCATCATTTACTTTTATCCCTTGATTGGCATTAAGCAAAAACAAAATACAACCTGTTGATCCCGGCAACCCGTCGGGATCAACTTTTTTATACCATCCGAAATGGCTCCAGTGCCTCGAAAATTTCGTCAAGTTCATCAAATGATTTAAGACCGACCTTTTCTTCTTCTCCGCCTGCGAGACTGATGCCCAGTGGTTTGATGTCCTGTGTAATTTCTTTTAGCGAATAAGTATCCAGACTGGTTCTGATAAAAACGGGAAATTGTTTTGTCAGACCGCTCAGCCAACTGACGGGAAATGCTTTTTGAAAATCATTGATGGATGCATTTTTTTCAAAATCCAGAATAAAAAATTCGGCCGCTTCATTGGTTTTTAAAAGATCAACCAATGCCTCCGCTTCCAAATGCGCTTCCATTACGACATTCATAATCACAGGAACAGAAAGCTGAAGCGAAGCCAGATTGGCAAATCTCGAAACTTCCACCGCATCAAGACTCAGCAAATCGACGGACTGACGAATAAGGTCCGGATCGAGACCGCTAAATTCTCCTACCATTTTAGGGCCTTCTACCCACTCTTTTATAGCAGCCGTTTGCGCCGGCGCGACAAACCCGTCCTGACCCGGTTCCAGGCCAAATCCCAGCCATTCTGCGCCCCAGGCGGCAAAATACCGGGCATCTGTGAGATTGGTGATTTGGCTAGCTTTTATTTGTGGATTATACATTAATTTAGTGTTCAGTTTTGCGTAAAGTTGATTTAATAAAATTTTATTTTTAACTTAATAAACTATATCTGCATTTCCATCGTTCAATCATTGTAATTAAAGAAATGAACGAAATTGAGTGATATGGGCACAGTATTTGTCTTTTTAGTAATAAGTACATTTAATATATCTAACACATATACCTTTTCCTCCCTGCACAACCAACCTAGTTTTTCAATAACGTTTTCCTTTCGAAATCATATAGTATCTTAGTTACTGCAAAAGTAATCAAACTATTGCATGGTCTGAAATCCTATATTATGAGTAATGAAAATTATATTGAACAAGTTTATTTTCTAACAAAAAAAATTCCTGTCGGAAAGGTAACCACTTATGGTTCCATTTCGAAATTCCTTACACTGGGTTCGGCCCGGATGGTAGGCTGGGCTTTGAATAAAAGCTTTACCGCCGAGGATGTTCCTGCCCACCGGGTGGTGAACCGAAAAGGAGAACTGAGTGGCCGCAATCATTTTGCGACCCCAACTTTGATGCAGGAATTATTAGAAAAGGAAGGAATTGAAGTTAAAGATAATCGCATTGTTTCCTTATCCACCCACTTTTGGGACCCAAACTTAGAGCTTGATGATTATTTTGATTAACACTAATTAGGTTGCCGTATTCAGTTATTCTGCGGCAGGCTACATTTAAAACCAAATGGTTCGTCCTGAGGACAACTATCAAATCCTGTTGGCTTATGAGTACGCAAAGAATTAGTCTGATCATATTGAGTGTTTTACTGCTTTTCATTGGTACCAGTTCCACAACGACTGACACCATCTACTGGAATGAGGATTATAAACTGACCTGGAACGATTTTAAAGGACAACCCGATTATAATATTAAAACTATTTCGGCGCTCTCTTCTTCCGGTCTCATGCACTCGAAAGGTTGTAAGAATGGTAAAATAATCTACGAGGTGCTTTCTTATTTTGAAAAAAGAGAAAGCTGGGTCAAAGCGGAAGCTTATACCAATCATCACCTGGCACACGAACAAATTCATTTCGACATTACCGAACTATACGCCCGTAAACTGCGCAGAGCTTTATCAGAACAGAATTTTAAATGCGGTCAGGAGGTGGCTTTCGAATATTATGTCAAACAGTTTATTGACGACTGGCACGAGGTACAACACAATTATGATTCTACTTCCCGTCATAGTATCAACCGCGAAGTACAGGCAGAGTGGTCCCAGAGAATTGAAATAGAACTGCTCTTACTGGACGAATACCGCAGCAGATAGCGAAACGACTCACAAAAAGGAAATAAATTCTTATTGATACAATATGTATTTGTTAAATTAAGTTAAATGATTGTTCATCACTAATAATTAATTAATCTTAAAAAACTTATATGAAGCAAAAATTTACACGAAACGTTTTAATTAAATACATTTACAAAGAAACAACTGTCGCCGAAACACTGGCCGTTAACGAAGCCCTTTCAGAGGATTTTCAGCTACACCAGCAATATCAGGAATTGTTGTTCGCTCAACGTCAGCTTCCTAAAGTAAAGTTTGATGCTAAAACGAGTACCCTCAACAACATCCTCAATTACAGCAAGCAAGCGACGCTGGAGACGCACTAAATGTATCTTAAACAATGAAAAAAGCCCTTTATACGACGTGTGTAAAGGGCTTTGGATTTTATATGTATTCTTTAACTATTACACAATCTAAAAAGTTTAGCCAAAGCTATCCTCCACCTGTTCTCCAATCAATACTAGTCCTTCCAGTGTCAACTGTCTGTTTTTTTCATCAAAAACCCCGTCCAGATCTTCCAGTACTTCCACCAGTCCTCCCGTAGCAATAACTTTGGTATTTGCTCCCAGTTCGGCTTTGATCCGTTCCACCAGATAACGAACCATACCGGTATAACCCATCGTGACCCCCGCCTGAATTGCCTGGATCGTATTTTTGCCCAACGCCGATTTGGGAACTTCCAGCGGAACCTGAGGCAACTGCGCCGTATGTTGTAACAGCGATTTAACGGCCGTTTTTAACCCGGGTGCGATCGCGACGCCCGCCAGTTGTCCATTATCCAAAATACTGGTAAATGTCAATGCGGTTCCAAAATCCACGACGACACATTTCTGTTTAAAATAATCGTACGCTGCCACGGCATTGGCCACGAGGTCGGCACCAATTTCGATCTTGTTGACAACCTCGATATTCAGTTGATCGTACACTTCGGCGTTGACAATAATCAGCGGTTGATCGGTCAGTTGACGAAGCGCAGCCGCGATTTTTGCCGTAAGGTCCGGAACTACACTGCTAAGAACTATTTTTTTAATATCCGTATTTTTTACACGGGCTTCTAAAAACTCAGAGGCAATCCGGTAAGACCAGGTTTGTTGATTAAGCGCATCACTGGAAGGCATTCGCCAAATATGTTTTTGGGTACGCCCCTGATAAATACCCAGCACCGTATCCGTATTTCCACAATCAATCACTAAAATCATTTTATTATCTTTTTATGGTAAACATTTTTTAGCTTTGAACTACTACCGCCAAATTACCCTAAAAATAGATAACTATGTCAAAAATCTCTTCAGAAATTCCGGTCTTTCCTACCGCCAATGTACGTAAAGCATTTCCCGCACTATCCAGAACGCATAACGATCAGCCACTGGTTTTTTTAGATGGACCTGCCGGATCACAAGTACCGGAATCCGTCATTTCTGCCGTCAGTGATTATTATAAAAATTCCAACGCCAACAGCCACGGACAATTTATTACCAGCCGGGAAACGGATCGGATTATTGATCAAACCAGAGAAAAGATGGCTACCTTTTTAGGGGCAGAAGTACCACAGACCATTTCTTTTGGTGCCAATATGACCACCCTTAATTTTGCCCTGGCCCGGGCAATGGGACGTTATTTTCAGCCGGGTGACGAAATTATTATTACCCAGTTAGATCACGAATCTAACCGGGGCCCCTGGCTTTCGCTACGGGAAAAAGGTATCACCGTCCGCGAAATACGCCTGCAGGATAACGGTACACTGGACTATGACCATTTCGAATCTTTGCTGAATGAAAAAACCAGACTGGTGGCGATCGGATATTCTTCCAATATTCTGGGAACGGTCAATCAGCTTTCTAAAGTACGGAAAATGACTTATCAGTATGGTGCCTGGATGCTGGTAGATGCGGTGCACTATACGCCGCATTTTTCGGTGAATGTACAGACCCTGGGTTGTGATTTTTTACTTTGTTCTGCTTATAAATTTTATGGGCCACACGTGGGTTTTTTGTATGCGCGTCCCGGACTGTTGGATCAGTTGCCGACGGACCGGCTTCGTACACAGTATCAGCAGGCACCGCATTCCATCGAAACGGGAACCTTTAATCACGCTGCGCTTGCTGGTGTCTCGGCGGCCATCGACTTTATCGCTGCTCTGGGCGAAGGAAACAATTTAAGAGAAAAACTGGTCAGCGCCATGCAGGCTGTTCAGATAAAGGAACATTTTCTGGCGGAAAGGTTATATGATGGTTTAAAAATGATCAAACAGCTAGAAATAAAAGGTCCCAGTTTTTATAACAAATACCGGGCACCCACCATTTCTTTTTTACATAAAAATAAAAGTGCGGAAATGGTATGTAAAGCGTTGGCAGAAAAAGGAATTTGCGCCTGGAATGGTCATTTCTACGCTATCCGGGCCGTCGAAGTAATGGGTGTTTTAGAACTGGGTGGACTCACCCGGATGGGGATCAGTATGTACAATACCGCCGAAGAGATTGACCGGACGCTGGCCGTTTTGAATGAGCTATGATGTTAGAGCTTGTTTAAAAAGAGTATTAACAGATGGAGCTTTCTTACCTGAAGAAAGCTCCATCAATTATCACAGCTCATTGCACCATCCATTTCTATTTAAACGACCAGTCATATTTATTGATGCCTTTGATCGCTTCGGTCAATAAAGCGATGGTCGCCAGAATATCTTTCTTGTGTGCCATTTCGATGGTCTGGTGCATATTCCGCAAAGGAATAGAAATCGCTCCGGCAATAGAACCATTTTTCCCGTAACGTTGCAGGCCCGCCGTATCCGTTCCACCCGCAGGAAGCACTTCCGGTTGCCATTTAATTTTATTTTTATCGCCAGTTTTTTTCAAATAACTGACCATCCGATAATCACAAATTGTGGAGCCATCCTTGATTTTTATCGCCGTTCCCATTCCGAGTTTGGTGATTTTTTCGTGGCCCTGAGCACCCGGAACATCAAACGCAATCGTCACGTCGAGTCCGAACCCAAAATCAGGATTGATGCGGTGAGCCGCCGAAATGGCTCCCCGTAATCCTACCTCTTCCTGTACCGTAAATACCGCGTACAGGTCGTAAGGAATTTTTCGTCCCTTTAATTTTTTGAGCGTTTCCAACAAAATATAAACGGACAAACGATTATCCATAGATTTGGAATTGATACAAGGGCCCATCTCGATTAATTCCCGTTCGCGGGTAATTGGATTTCCAATTTCCACGATCTTTTTCACCTCTTTGACCGAAAGTCCCGTATCAATATAATACTCCGAAATAGGAATAGGTTTACCTCTTTCCTCCGTTGACATCAGATGGATAGGTTTACAACCCATTACGCCGATAATATCTCTGGTGCCGTGCACAATCACCCGTTGGGAAGTGAGGGTTTTGGGATCAAATCCACCTAAAGGCTGAAAACGGATAAAACCCTCTTCGTCAATATGGCTGACCATAAACCCAATTTCGTCCATGTGCGCCGCGACCATTACCTTTTTGTCTTCTCTGCCCTTTTTTACAGCAATCACACTGCCCATCGCATCGGTATAAACCTCGTCGGCCAATCCTTTTAGTTCTTTGATAACTAATTCCCGGATTCTTTGCTCAAAACCCGGAGCACCGGGTGTTTCGCAAATTTTTTTTAATAGTTTAATATCAACCATATAATCAGTATTTTTTTTGCAAAGATAGGTTTTTAAAAAGGTAAAAAGAAATCCAAATCAGCCAGCGACTGCAAACCCCAACAATAAATCAGATGTAATTTTATTGTTTAATGTTAATATCAATATTGTATTCAGATAAGCGCTTGTCTAAAGTACGGACGTGTCAGTGACAGAAAAAGAAGCTTTTTATTAAAAAACAAAGTCTCCGTAATCTTGTTAAGTTTACATCTTATTTTATAAATAAAAGTTCAGTAATTTTTTCACGAGGCTACTTTTACAATGACCGCACATATTCTAACAATCGGAGATGAAATCCTGATAGGCCAGATTATCGACAGCAATTCTGCCTGGATGGCGGAACAACTTAATTTGCAAGGCATCCGGGTCACTAAAATAATTTCTATTAGTGATACGGCAGAGGCTATCATAAAAGCACTGGATGCTTCCTTTGCCGAGACAGATTTAATCCTCATAACGGGTGGTCTGGGACCTACGAAAGACGATATTACTAAAAAAACTTTAGCGCAGTATTACGGAACAGGTATGTCTTTCCACGAACCGTCCTTTGAGCGGTTAAGCGGCATGTTTGCCCGCTGGGGAAGAGCCACCACCGCTGCTCACCGGGAACAATGCTTCATGCCGGACAATGCTGTAATTTTAACCAATAAAACCGGAACAGCCCCTGGTATGTGGTTTGACAACGAAGGGAAAATAGCCGTGTCCATGCCGGGTGTTCCTTACGAAATGAAATATCTGATGGAACACGAGGTTTTACCCCTTATTGCCAAAACCTTTCCGGGCAAACCCATCACACACCGGACCATATTGACCATTGGAGAAGGCGAATCCCGGATTGCCCATCGGATTCAGGATATCGAAGAAGGGTTGCCGGAACACATAAAACTGGCTTATCTTCCCAACCTCGGTCAGGTACGACTTCGATTGTCGGCCACCGGCGATAATCTGGCAGTACTCAAAGAAGAACTGGAGGCGCAGGTAGCATTAATCAGGGGTCAGATTCCCGAATTTGTTTTTGGTTACGAAAAAGATACGATTGAAAATGTTGTGGGGCAATTATTATTGAAAAATAGAAAATCAATTGCTACGGCTGAGAGCTGCACAGGTGGGCTGGTCGCTCACCGGATTACGAGTATCCCCGGTTCTTCTGCTTACTTCGAAGGCAGTGTCGTTGCTTACAGCTATGCCCTCAAAGAAAAATTATTGAACGTATCACCCGAAATTCTGTCAACCTACGGAGCAGTGAGTGAAGAGACCGTCCGTGCGATGTTAAAGGGTTTATTAGAAAAACTGGGTACAGATATTGGGATTGCTATTTCCGGAATTGCCGGACCCGGAGGCGGCACGCCCGAAAAACCGGTGGGAACTATCTGGATTGCCGTGGGTAATAAAAATAAGACAGATACCCTGAAACTACAACTGGGAAAAAGTCGTTCAAACAATATAAAATACACGGCTACGAAAGCCATGGATATGGTTCGCCGGTTTTTACTGGAAAATGTTTAAAAAAACAACCAGAATAGTCAAATAGAATGATGTCATTACAAATGGGAAGGAGACTTTTTTGCCATTTGCCCTTCGGTTTTAAACTTAACTTTAACTCCTGATTTACATTATTATTATTTGTTTATTTTTGTGGTACAAATTCAACCAAATTAACTAAGATCAAATTACAGCATAATGGCCAAGGTAGAACTGGTAATGCCCAAAATGGGCGAAAGTATAATGGAAGCGACAATCCTGAAGTGGCACAAGCAAGTGGGTGACCAGATAGAAATGGATGAGACCATTCTCGAGATTGCCACCGATAAAGTAGATACCGAAATTCCCGCTCCTGCCGCCGGAACGGTCCTGGAAATATTACATCAGGCGGATGAAGTGGTAGAGATCGGAAAAGTCATTGCGATTATCAGTACCGATGCTACTGCTGACCCGGTGCCTGTTCCTGCCATTAAAGAAACGCCCGCGGCAACCAGTAACCAGGCGGCCAAGACCACCAATTCTTCGGCTGAAGCGACACCCGCTGCGAGCGCCAGTACAATATCTGCAACTCCAAAAACAGCAACTGACGGAACTCGTTTTTATTCACCACTGGTAAAAAATATTGCAAAAGAAGAAAACGTAGCCATTGCTGAACTCGAAAATATCAAAGGTACCGGCAAGGATGGACGGGTTACTAAAAAGGACATGCTGGACTATCTGAAAAATCGTTCGCAGTCTTCTCCCGCTCAAAATAATAGTCCGGCCAGTATCAGTATGCCAAAAGCTCATAGTAACGGTACAGTTGACTCAGCAAATGCAGGAAGTGATACGGAAATAATAGAAATGGACCGAATGCGGCGACTGATCGCTGACCACATGGTCAATAGCAAACATACTTCTCCCCACGTAACCTCTTTTGTGGAAGCCGACGTAACTAATATGGTAAATTGGCGTAACCGGGTCAAAGGCCCTTTTCAGAAGAAATACGGTGAAAAAATTACTTTTACACCAATTTTTGTGGAAGCAGTAGCCCGGGCCATAACTGATTTTCCGATGATCAACGTATCCGTTAATGGCAATCAGATTATTCGCAAGAAATCAATTAATATCGGAATGGCGACGGCACTTCCGTCGGGAAATCTGATTGTTCCAGTCATTAAAAATGCCAACCGGCTCAACTTACTGGGGCTTGCCCAGTCGGTAAACGATCTGGCCAACCGGGCTCGGAATAATAAACTCAAACCAGAAGATGTACAGGATGGAACCTTTACACTGACCAATGTAGGTACTTTTGGTAATGTGATGGGAACTCCGATTATCAATCAACCGCAGGTAGCCATTATGGCCGCAGGCGCTATTCGCAAAAAGCCAGCAGTAGTAGAAACAAAATACGGTGACGTAATCGCCATTCGGCAAATGATGTTTCTGTCCCTGTCCTACGATCACCGCGTAGTGGATGGATTCCTGGGTGGCTCTTTTTTACGTAAGGTGGCGGATTACCTGGAAGCATTTGACGATCAGCAGACCATATAAGGGCATGTCTAAGTTCTGCCGGAAGAAACGCCTTCATTCAATTATGTTTTTATGAAATGTAAACTGTTTTTTTTCTTTGTAATTTTTTTGTTTAACGTGCCCTCAACACAAGCACAGAAGTCTGCAAAAAAACTAAAGGCGTCTGCCGAAAATTTTTATAAAAAGAAAAAGTACGCCGAGGCTTATAATCTTTTTTCTAAATACACCCGATTGAAAAGTCCAGACGCAGAGACCATGCTGCAGATGGGTATTTCAGCTTATCACGCAAATCACCTCAAGGAGGCGATCCGTTATTTTGAATCGATTATCGGTAGTGAAAAAAAGCCCGACTCATCCGTTTACTACGCGCTGGCTCGTGCTTACCATCAGCAGCAAAAATATAAAGAAGCTATTCGTCAGTATAAAAAATATCTGGAAACAACTAAGTTTGATGACCGTCGCCGGGAACATGTAAAAGATAATATCTTACGGTGTGCAAGCGGAATGAATTTATCATACGTAGATGAAAAGGCGGTAGTAGAAAATATGGGTATAAAAGTGAATTCGAAGGCGAATGATTTTGGCCCCGTTTTAAGTCCTAATTATAACAATAAGCTTTATTTTTCTTCAAACCGGGAAGGTAGTGTGGGAGGTAAACGGAACGCTCAGGGCTATCCGGACGAGCAATATGGAGATTACAGTTCAGATATTTATTCGACTATCATTATCAACGGAGAATGGAATTCTACTACGCCATTACCCACTTTGGTCAATAGTGCGCGCAACGAAGTACTACTGGATTTTAATGACGATGGTCAGGTAATGTTTTATTATAATGGATTGGAGATGAGCGGAGGAGAGGCGTTGGTGGATTCTTTCAGTACCGAAGAAAGAAACGAATTATACGCTCCCAAAATGGATACTCCGATGGTTACTGAAAAAGGGGACGAATCCCCTTACTTTTTTAATGACTCCACGATGCTTTTCAGCAGTTACCGGGAAGGTGGTGTAGGAGGAAAAGATATTTATATTAGTACTCGTACCAATGGATATTGGACCGTTCCTAAAAATCTTGGAATAAATATTAATAGTCATTATGACGAGGTAAGCCCGTTTTTATCATTAGATGGACGCACACTATATTTTAGCAGTAATCGTCCGGAAAGTATCGGAGGAATGGATATATACCGAGCTCGTTATAACGATGGAAAACAGGCCTGGGAAACTCCGGAAAATATGGCATGGCCCGTTAACTCCCCCGCAGATGACCGTGATTTCCGGTTGTCTCCCAATGGTCTGGAAGGATACTTTTCCTCGGACCGGAAATCCGGTAATGGAGGATTCGATCTCTATACTGCTTATTTTAAAAGTCAGCTATACGAACAGTCTGTCACTTCTAATCCATTGGTTTTTACGATGGTACCAGCTTATCGTCAACAGCAGCAACAATCGGCTGAGGTGGTCTTCGAATCTACCGATGGAGTTCCAGTCAAGTCTTATCCATCTACAGTAAATTTCCCCGAATCAGCTACCACGGTAGTTAAAGTAAATCCAATCAATTATCGCGATGATGATGATATCCTGAGTACGGATAATCTGGAAAAAATCAATGAAGTAGTCCGGATTATGAACGAATATCCACAGCTCAAAATCATGCTGACGGCACACTCGGACGGTAGCGACCCGGCAGAGTTCGATCTATTTTTCTCCATTAAGCGGGCAGAAAAGGTAGCAGCCTACCTGCTTGAAAAAGGCATCAATGCATCCAATATTTACCTCAAGGGAATGGGAGCCGTAAATCCTGCGGCTATGCAACAAACAGAAACAGGCCCCAGCATTATGGCCAAAAAAATAAACAAGAGAATTGATTTTGAGATATTTAATGCCGCTGGACTTCCACTCCAAATTATCAATAACGGTCCCGTAGTCAGTAAATTTTTGGAAGATCAGCGTGGAATTATGTACAATCAGGCGGTAAAAGGTCTTTCTTACAGGGTACAAATCGGTTCGCTGGCACAACGCTATAAAGGATCCATTCTACTTGAATACCGTCAACCACTCATCGAATCTGTTTACAGCGATAAAAATTATAAATATACAGTCGGTCTGTTTCAAAATTTCTACGGAGCAGAGCAACTTCGTAAAGAACTGGCAGTCAGAGGGTTAAACGATGCATTTGTGGTTCCTTACATTAACGGAGTAAGGGCATCCGTGAGTGATTCCAAAATATATGCGGCGGCCTATCCTGATTTACTGAATTTTCTGGCACAAACCAAACAAGATTAGTTACCTTTGGGGCTTTTCTTAATAGAAGGATACAAATGAAGAAAATTGCATTCCTAAGGGAAAGTCTTAGAAATCTCAAGACGGTCGGTACGGTAACCCGTAGTTCAAAATACGCTTGTAAAGCGATGATTGCACCGGTAAATTTTGCCGATGCTAACGTAATCGTTGAACTAGGTGCTGGAGACGGTGTGATCACAGAACATATCCTCAAAGCGATGAAACCGGATGCTATCCTGCTTTGTTTTGAGGTGAATCCCAAGTTTTGTGAAAAAATAAGAGAAATCAAAGATCCACGTTTACATGTAATCGAGGATTCAGCGGAACACCTTGGAAAACACCTGGAAAAGCATAACTTGAAAGAGGCTGACTACGTTATTTCAGCCATTCCCTTTGTTTCTCTGCCCGACGAACTGGGTTATTTTATCGTAGGAGAATGCAGAAAATTCTTAAAAGAGGGAGGCCTGTTCGTTCAGATTCATTATTCTTTATTAGCTAAAAAGATTTATCAAAAAGTATTTGGTAACGTAAAAGTTAATTTTGAACCCCTCAATATTCCTCCCGCGTTTATCCTGATCAGCAGTAAAAAGTCCGCGTAAAAATGGCGGAAGATATTTTTGATTCCGAAGCGCAGCGCAGCTACTGGTCTGCCCGCTACGACGAGGCCAGGACGGGTTGGGATATCGGTTATCCGTCTACACCGCTCAAAAATTATATTGATCAGCTAACGGATAAAAATAGCCGGATTCTTATTCCCGGTGCCGGTAATGCGCACGAAGCTGCGTATTTATTTGAAAAGGGATTTTTGAATACCGTGATTCTCGATATTTCCCCCATTCCATTACAGGCATTTGCTGACCGCTTCCCTGATTTTCCCAAAAAACAACTGGTCAACAAAAACTTCTTTTCTTTCGAAGGACAGTTTGATTTGATCATAGAACAAACCTTTTTTTGTTCCATGCCACCACTACCCAAACATCGAAAAGCCTACGCGCTGCAGATGTCTAAACTATTAAAACCAGGCGGAAAATTGGTAGGACTTTGGTTTGATATTCCGCTCACGGGGGATCTGGTAAAAAGACCTTTTGGCGGAACACGGGAAGAATATCTAAGCTATTTTGAACCGTATTTTTCTCTAAAAACCTTTGCACCAGCGTACAACTCCATTCCACCCCGTGCGGGCAATGAACTCTTTGGTATTTTTATAAAAAAAGCCTAGTGTCTCGGGATCAAAGTAAAGGATACCTTAGGCGAGACTATTTTTTTATCAAACAATGCGCGCAGAAGGAGGATAGCCGTAGCTACCCGACTGATAAGCAAAGAAGTATGATGAAAAAAGAGATCGCATAAGGTGTCGGTTATTTAGTTCCCGAGGCACTAACGCCTGCCAGCATTTTCAAAATCCATAAACTAAAAGCATCCGACTTGCGTTAAAAACCTGAATCCCCCGTTTCATCAAAAAAGCTATTTAAAAATTTATGAAAGATATACACGAAGAAGTAAAGAATTACTACGGAAAGGAACTCACCGCCAGCGAAGATCTGAAGACAAATGCCTGCTGCACCATGGAGGAACCCGCTGAACATATCAAGACAGCACTGGCCAATATTCACGACGAAGTAATGGCCAAATATTACGGTTGTGGTCTGGCTATTCCCAGTAATCTGGAAGGTCTTCGGATACTGGATTTGGGTTCGGGTAGTGGTCGGGATTGTTATATCTTGTCACAACTGACGGGACAGGAAGGTGAAGTAACTGGAGTGGATATGACCGATGAACAACTGGAGGTCGCCAACCGGCACATTGATTATCATACCAGGCAATTTGGCTACAGCCGTGCAAATGTCCGGTTTATTAAAGGAAATATTGAAGCGCTGGAAACGCTGGATTTAGCACCGGGAAGTTTCGATCTGATTATTTCCAATTGTGTAATTAATCTGGCAAAAGACAAAGCGAAGGTGCTGGCAGATACTTACCGGCTTTTAAAACCGGGTGGAGAAATGTACTTTAGCGATGTGTATAGTGATCGACGGATTAGACAGGAATTACAAAACGATCCGGTCCTCTGGGGAGAATGCCTGAGTGGTGCTCTGTACTGGAATGATTTTTTGAGAATGGCCCGCAAGGCCGGATTTACCGATCCGAGAAGCGTAAAAAACAATCCAATTACCATCGAAAACAGAGAAGTCCAGGAAAAGTGTGGAGAC
>CAKZUV010000316.1 GCA_937921555.1 uncultured Saprospiraceae bacterium | reverse complement strand
TGGACGTACCAGGTCACTTTTCGCTAATGACAATCAAGGTAAAAATCTCAAAATCTCCCCTATGGGGCCGGGGTCAAATTCTGAGATTTTTACCGATTTCAATTACTTAAACTGTATTCCATAATATGTGGGTTGAATGATTTGCGGATGTGCGGATTTTTTGATGAAATCAAAAAATCCGCACATCAATCAATCCGCACATCAATCAATCCGCACATCAATCAATCCGCACATCAATCAATCCGCACATCAATCAATCCGCACATCAATCAATCCGCACATCAATCAATCCGCACATCAAAAAATCCGCACATCAAAAAATTCGCACATCAAAAAATCCACAACTCCACTGATCGAAACTGCCCGCCTCGGCCTCCGTCCCTGGACGATGGATGACCTTCCCGCCATGGCCGCCATCAACGCGAACCCCGAAGTGATGCGTTATTTTCCCTCCGTACAAACCGAAGCGGAGACCAAAGCATTTATCGAGCGTGCACAAAAATCTTACGAAAAACGGGGCTATACCTATTTTGCTGTGGATCATTTAAAGGATAAAAAAATGATTGGATTTATTGGGTTGGCTTACCAGGAATACGAATCCCGTTTTACGCCTGCGACGGATATCGGCTGGCGGCTGGATCCCGCGTACTGGGGACGGGGACTGGCGACAGAGGGCGCTCGTGCTGCACTGGGATTTGGCTTACAGGTGTTGAAATTACCCAAAATTATATCCGTGGCCGTCCGGGCCAACAAACCTTCGATCAAGGTGATGGAAAAGATTGGGTTAGAAAAATTGGGTAATTTTCAGCATCGGCTGCTGGCAGATTATCCGACGCTGAAAAGTTGTGTAGCGTACGGCATTGAGCGGCGGTAGCTTTATTTGAAAACACTTTTTGCTGACCAGCTGGTAATTCAAATTTTTTATCCTTTCGGAAAAATTGTCAGAGCCATAATAAAATGAACGATTCCGAAGTTCTAATCAGATAGATTTTTTGATCTTTTTTGTAGCAGTTTACCCGGTTTTTTGTAAATGGTTTTATCCTGAACACAGAAAACAGCAACTGACGCAAAAACTGTATCTTTGCACAAAAATTTACCTGATAACATGAAATTACTTTTTTGGATTTTTAGTATGCTTGCCCTGACCGGAACGACTGATCCTCCGGTCGCAGGAACTTTACGGATTACGATTGAAAATGTAAAGAAAAATGAGGGGAAAATTCTCCTGGCCGTTTATGCCGATGATGATAATTTTTTATCCGAAGTAACCTACCGGAGCATTCACCACGAGGTGAATCAGGCGGGAGTCGTAACGGTGGAAGTACCAGATCTTCCTTACGGAAAATACGCGGTCAGCCTATTCCACGACGAGAATAATAACGGTAAATTTGATACTAATTTTATGAAACTTCCCAAAGAACCCTACGGTTTTTCTAACAATGCACGGGGTACGTTCGGTCCGCCTAAATTCACGGAAGCGGCGTTTTCCTTCAATAAGGCGGAGCAGGAAATCAGTATCGAAATCAAGTAACGTCAAATCCTGATTAACCCTAACCTGCTGGTCCGCCAGCTAATCACCTAAAAAATGACTTTCGCAGAATTAAATATAAGTAAACCTCTTCGCAATGCCATCGACGACCTTGGTTTTACCGAGCCGACGCCGATCCAGGCGGAGACGTTTGCGATCATCAGAAGCGGAAAAAATATCGTGGGAATTGCCCAGACGGGTACGGGAAAAACACTGGCTTTTTTGTTACCGGTTTTACAGGATTTAAAGTTCAGCAAACAACAGGCGCCGCGCGTACTGATTCTGGTGCCGACGCGGGAACTGGTTTTACAGGTCGTTGAGCAAGCCGAATTGCTCACCAAATATGCCAATACCCGTATTCTGGGAGTATACGGTGGAACAAATATTAATACCCAAAAAAATCTGGTGACCGAGGGGTGTGATGTGCTGGTGGCTACGCCGGGAAGATTGTACGATCTGGCGCTGGCGGGATCCTTGAAGCTCAACAAAGTAAAGCAGTTTATCATTGACGAAGTGGATGTGATGCTGGATCTGGGTTTTATTTTTCAGTTGACCAATATTTTTGAACTGGTTCCGGAGCGCCGGCAGAACATTATGTTTTCGGCCACCATGACCGAAGAAGTAGATGCGTTGATTAGTGATTTTTTCTACGATCCGGTTCGTGTAGCGATTGCGGTCAGTGGTACACCGCTGGATAATATTTCGCAAATTTGTTACGAGCTCCCTAATTTTTATACCAAAGGCAATTTGATTATTGAATTGCTGGCCGAGATCGAAGTTTTCAAAAAAGTACTCATCTTTACTTCTAGTAAAAAAAATGCAGACCGCCTTTTTGATTACCTGTCGGAAATATACGAACCGGAGATGGGGATCATCCATTCCAATAAATCACAAAATTATCGTATCCGGACCATCCGGCAATTCGACGAAGGAGCGATCCGGATTTTACTGACCACCGATGTCATGGCCAGGGGACTGGATCTGGAGCAGATCAGTCACGTCATCAACGTTGATGTGCCCACTTATCCGGAAAATTATATGCACCGGATCGGACGGACGGGACGAGCAGAGAAGGAAGGGGACGCTATATTATTGTATACCAAAAAAGAAATACCGGCCAAGGAAGCGATTGAGGAACTGATGAATTATAAAATACCAGTGGGGGAACTGCCCGATCATCTGGAAAAGGCTACTCAGCTGACTCCGGACGAACGGAAAAAACCGGGAGATCATAAGCATCACAATCGCAACGATGGTAAGGATTTAGTCGGCCCTGCCTTCCACGAAAAAAGTGCTAAAAACAGTAAAGTCAACTTGGGAGGAAAATACCGCCGTGAACTCGCCAAGAAGTATAAAAAGCGAAAAACCAGAGGCGATAAAATTCAGAATAACAAGAAAAAGAAACGGAAGTAAAAAGTAAAACGGCGATAACCGACTCTCCAACCAACCAACGGTCTGATCAGCAGACACCCGTCAATTTTTTTATTCATGAAATTTTTTTAAAAAATAACACTTCGGAAAATTATCGGATAGCAACAGCTATCGGGAGTTGCCGTTTTATCTAAAACCCTGATTTTTATTAAGTTAGTTTTAAATTAATTAATATAACGATGTTAAATTAAATTTTTTTTGTTATAAAGTATTAAATTTTAAAAACAATTTTATTGTTATAAATATAAATATTTGATTTTAATATAACAATATTGTATATTTGTGTTACCGACCTGAAATAATGGAACCCCACTTTAAAAAATCTTAATCATTTTGAATTTGATGCTCCTTATTTTATAATAAGAAGTAACAACATATCCTGAGAAAATACATTCCTGAAATTTATCCGAAACCGGGGACAAATCCATATCGATTTTTCCTGCTTTTGCTACAAAAGAACCAAAGTGTTTGATGCTTTGGTATGGACGCAATATCTTGTTTTATTCCGGTAAGACACTGGCCACGCCATGCAATGAATAGTCTGCATCATCGACAGACGTATTGATTGGATCAGTATATTTACGAATACTCATTATTTTACACTATAAATTAAGTTCCAATGACTAACATTCTAATTGTAGATGATAACACAAGTATCAAGCGTATTCTCTCCGAGATTTTAGCAAGCCGTAATTATTTTACAGAAGGAGTATCTTCGGGCAAAGAGTGTCTGGAAATTATTAACCAGAAAAATTTTGATCTGATCTTACTGGACATCAAAATGCAAGGTATGGACGGCATCGAAGTACTGGCCGAATTAATGAAAATGAAAGTAGATATTCCGATCATCATGATGTCTGCCCACGGCCACGGAGGAACCGCCAGAAAGGTAATTCTCGGCGGTGCCTTTAATTATATTCAAAAGCCATTTGATCAAAATTTGCTTTTGGAAATGATTGCGGAAGCCCTGGAAGATGAGGGCGGACAGGCCGTCATACCCGTAGCATCCCCAAAAAAGAAAAAATCAGGAATCACCACAATTGCCGGAAGAAAAAAAAGAAACTCCGGACAAAAAATGATTGGTAGTTCTCCCGCTTTGATGGAGATGAAAAAGCAACTTGAACTTGTTGCTCCCACTAATCTTAATGTACTCATCGCGGGACCAAACGGTGCGGGAAAAGAAATGGTGGCCCGTGCTATTCACGATCTGAGTCCCCGCCGAAAGGAACGATTCGTAGAGGTAAACTGTGCGGCAATTCCGGGGGAATTAATTGAAAGTACTTTTTTTGGACATAAAAAAGGCGCTTTTACCGGCGCGGACAAGGAAGGCATTGGGCTGTTCGAAGAGGCGAGCGCAGGAACCATTTTTCTGGATGAAATCGGAGATCTGGCTTATAGTGCTCAAACAAAATTGCTGCGGGTTTTGCAGGAAGAAACATTCACCAAAGTGGGTGGAAACAAAGAAATTGTTACTAATGCAAGAGTAATAGCTGCCACCAATCAGAATCTGGATAAGATGATGGCAGACAAAACGTTTAGAATAGATTTATTTTATCGTCTGGAAGAGTATAAATTAATGGTGCCTTCGCTCAACGACCGAAAAACAGATATTCCCGAACTGGTGGATTATTTTATCCATAAAATTTCCGTCCGGTTAAATCGGATGGCTCCCAGAATAGAAAAAGAAGCCGTCAATATACTGGCGCAGCAAAATTATCCGGGGAATATCCGCCAATTGCAAAATATTATCAAAAAATTATTAGTCAATAATCCCGGCGAGTTGATTACGGTGGACAACGTTAATTCCCAGTTGCCTAAAATAATTGGCCGGCAAGGCAGGATCATTGAAAATTTATAACCGTTACGTCTACCAGCCTACATTTACTAATAAGATATATTTGTAATATTGTCCTGAATAAAAATATTGACAATAACCACTTCAAACAATTAACTTATGCAATTCAAAAAGTTTACATTTATTTATTTTATGTTTGTTATACTGGCTGTAGGAACGCTATTTACTGCCTTTTCCAGCAATCCTCCCAACGGACGGACGGGAGCACCGGGTGACGGATTGTGTACAGACTGTCACAGTCCCGGCAACCCTTTGGGACTGGACGGCGAATTTTCACTCTCTGGCTTTCCAGCAGTCATTAATCCAGGGGAAACGTATTCTATTTCGGTCGTGGTGCGCAATAATAACGGGATGGCCCAGAGAAATGGATTTCAGGCCGTTGTATTGAACGAAGCAAATAATAATATCGGTGATCTGACCACGAGCGGAGGTAATCCAACCACGGAAACAGACGGCAATGGCCGCGAATATGTAGAACACCGACCGGCTATTGATTTTGCTAATAATGAAGTCAACTGGACGTTTGACTGGACGGCACCCGAAAATAATATCGGAGAAGAGGTGACGCTTTACGTAGGCTCGATTGTAGGAAGTGGTACGGCTGGAAACAGTCAGGATCTTTTTATTCAGGACAATTTTTCTGCCACAATTCAGGAGGTTACTTCCACCGATGATCTGGAAGGGATGGCAAAAATTGATGTTTTCCCAAATCCTGCCAGTCAGTTTTTTACGCTGAAACTGGACGGACCCGCCAACGAAAAAGTAAACATCCGGCTGATGAACGTAACCGGTCAGATGGTGTATGCACAGATGGATTTACCGCTGCGTAGTACTACTGAAATTCCGGTAGCAGATCTTCCTCGTGGCATGTATTTTTTAGAAATTAAAGGAGCAACGGCTTCTACTACCCGCCGGATAATCGTGGCGGAATAAAGTCTAATCAGGTAAAAAATCCCGAATTTTTCAACTAAGAAAAATTCGGGAAACCGCCTGTCGGAACAGGTGGTTATGTAATTCAGGGTTGCGTGTTATTTTTATACCGTTTGTTCCTCGTGTTTGCCTTCGGCCACTTCTTCAATTAACTTGCGGTTGAAAGCGGGTAAATCATCCGGGCATCGACTGGTAACTAGTCCCTGATCTACGACTACTTCTTCGTCTACCCAATTAGCACCCGCATTTTTCAAATCGGTTTTGATAGAACTGTAGGAAGTTAATTTTCGGTCATTTACAACGTCTGCTTCTGCGAGGATTTGCGGACCGTGACAAATGGCAGCTACCGGTTTTTGTGCTTTAAAAAAGTCACGGACAAATGAAACTGCGCTGGAATTATCTCTCAACTTATCGGGATTAATGACGCCACCTGGTAATACTAGTGCGTTGTAATCATCGGCAGAAACTTCACTGAGTTGTTTGTCCACTGAATATTTTTTGCCCCAGTTTCCTTCCGCCCAGGATTTAATCTCTCCGGATTTGGGGGAAATGATGTGCACTTGAGCACCCGCATTTTGTAAAGCTTCTTTTGGTGATTTTAATTCAGATTCCTCGAATCCGTCGGTTGCCAGAATGGCCACTTTCTTTGAACTCAAATCTTTCATGTTTTAATTTTATTGGTTAAAAAATAGATGATTGACGAAAAATGTTTTTTGATTGTGTTTGATTCGTCGTTCGTGATTATAAAGAACTACATTGGCAAATGTTCAGTGATACACCTGTCATAAAATCTCCGTAGCGTACTTCGGAATGGCAAATAAATAAGAGCTTGTCCAAATTTTCATGATTGTGCGAAATTGAGAAAATTTTGTTTTGAATGATGCAAAAAGAGGAAGTATAGAATCGTATTTTATTTAGTTAACATTCCTAAAGTTATAACCTGCTGGAATTGTCCGGCTCAGACGTTGCTAATTTCCCCATTTTTACCGTACTTTGTAGTACTGCAATTACCCGTCTTGTCTATTCTGATAGAATGATTCTTAAAAATCAGACACTACTAATTTTAAACATAATCCCCGGTGCATTATGAAAAATCTCATGAGTATTTTAGTCATCTGTTTGGCGATCTTACCGGGACTTCCCGTCTCTGCCCAACTGTTCATTAACGAGTTAATGGCCGACAATACGACTACGGTCAGCGACGAACAGGGGAGCTACGAAGACTGGATAGAAATATACAATGCGGGTTCAGTGGCCGTTGATTTGGGAGGCTATTATCTCTCAGATGATTTGAATGCTTCCGGATACTGGCAAATTCCAACGAACCAGCCAGCGCTCACAACTATTCCTGCCGGAGGTTTCTTGTTGTTTTGGGCCGATGGGGATCCGGAAGAAGGAGCACTGCATCTTGATTTTAAATTAAGTAGTGGTGGAGAAAATATTCTGCTCATTGCACCCGATGGAACTACTCAGGTAGATGAGGTAACTTTTACGAATCTTGGTTCAAATATTGCCTTCGGGCGAACGACGGATGGTAGTCCTGACTTTCAGGAGTTTATCAATACCACTCCGGGTACCAGTAACGAAAATTCCTCTGCGGATTTTTTATTTCCGGTGACGATCAACACAGTGGTCAGGACCGTTAATGATGATGCAATCGAATTTGGTAATTCCAGTGGAGGAGTAGTCATTGATGCTTTTGGAATGTCTATCACAGAATCCTGGTCCAGCCAGACCATTGGCGTGCGATTCAGTGATATTTATATTCCTCAGGGAGCGGTCATCACCGAAGCGTATGTTCAGTTTTCAACAAAGAATCCCACCGAAAGTACGGGGCCTTCCAGACTTTATATCAGAAGTGAAACATCCGGGGATGCTGCTCCTTTTGAACCGGTAAACTTTAATATATCCGACCGGCCAGTGAGTATGGACTCCGTTATCTGGACACCGGAAGAATGGACGATTCAGGGATTTGCCGGATTAGATGAAAGAACTCCTAATCTCGCCCCGGTGATCCAGGAAGCTATCGATCAGCCGGATTGGGCTCCCGGAAATGCCCTGGCAATCATTATCAACGGAATGGGAGAAAGATCTGCCAATAATTTTACATCCGGCTTTCCTCCGACCATCACCATAAAAGCACGAATTCCAGCTCCCGCTGCTCCGGTTTCCGGATTATTTATCAACGAAGTAGCACCCAATGGTACGGATTATCCGGATGAAAATGGAAAATATGCTGACTGGATAGAAATTTACAATAGTAGTGATTTTCCGGTGAGTGTTGGCGGATTGTTTTTGACGGACGATGCCGATAATCTTTCCAAGTGGCAAATTGGTGGTGTGCAAAATCTTCTACCAAATGGTTTCGCCACTATCTGGGCGGACGGAGATCCGGAATCCGGAGGCTTTCACGCCAATTTCAAATTAAAAGACGAAGGTGAAAAACTACTGTTGGTACAGGCCCTGAACAATGAATTTACAATTATTGATTCTGTTACTTATCAGGCCGTTCCGTTCAAAGCCTCTACCGGAAGATCTTCCGACGGAGCCAGCGACTGGATAATTTTTGGGGTGCCGACTCCCTTGGCGTCTAACGTAAACACACTTGCCTGGATGGCTCCGCCGGTTCTTTCTGTCGGTAATGGTGTTTTTGATACACCGCAGAGTATCGTGATTACCCACGAAGATCCCGCTGCTACTATTTATTATACCACGGATGGTTCTGATCCTGATCAAAATTCCAATTTATACACTACACCCGTTACCGTTGACCAAACGCAAAGTCTCAGAGCCATTGCTTATAAAACCGTAGCGGCTCCCAGTCAGATTGAAACCAAAACCTACCTTTTTGATGCCAGTCCCAATCTTCCCGTCTTGATGATTACCACCGATCCTGACAACCTGTGGGACGATTCAACCGGAATTTATACGACGGGAACGAATGGTACTATTTTCGGTAATTGTCCGGGCAGTGTAACGGCAAATTACTGGCAGAACTGGGAACGTCCTGTTCATCTTACGCTTTACGATACGAATGGTGAAACTGCTTTTGCGGTAAATGGCGGGGTAAGAATTTCGGGAAATTGCTCCAGAACCTACGCTCTGAAAAGTCTTAATTTCTATCTTAGAAAAAATCAGTACGGTGATGACAATATTGATTATCAGTTATTTCCAAGCCGCGAATTTGACGATTACGAACGACTCAGACTTAGAAACAGCGGTCAGGATTATCGCGGTACTATGCTGCGGGATGGTACCAACCAACGCATCCTCGGTGAAGTCATGGACGTCGAATATCAGAGTATGCAACCAACCCTGGTTTATATCAACGGGGAATATTGGGGCATCCAGAATTTCCGGGAACAGTACAATCCGAATTACTTAAACAGACTGTACGGAGTGGACAAAAAAGAAATAGAACTTTTAAAAAGGCCCCGGTATTTAACAGAAATTGCGGAAGGGGACGATATCCATTACAACGCCGTTTACGATTTTATGGCGGAGAATGATTTGGGGGCAGCGCAGAATTTTGATTATGTAAAAACACAATTCGAGATTGACAATTTTCTGGATTACTGGATTTCGATGCTTTATATGAGCAATTCGGACTGGCCGGCAAATAATCTTCAGCTTTGGCGTCCCGCCAACGAAAATGGCCGGTGGAGATATATGTACGTGGATACGGATATCACGACCAACATTTATGGCAATACTTCTACCAGCGGAGATAGGTGGGACCGGATCGCAGAAGTGCTGGACCCGACGCTGGAAGGCTGGCCGAATGACAACCGGGCTACTTTACCTTTCCGGAGACTGATGGGAAATACCGCTTTCCGCGACGAGTTCATTCAGCGTAGTTGTTCTTTTTTAGAACTGGCTTTTAACGAAGAACGGGTACTGCCTATTATTGACGGAGTGGCTGATGAGATTGATGGAGAGATCGGGGCGCACGTGGAACGCTGGGTTTTTGACAATCCTTTTCTGGATGATTATGATCTCTGGCGGGATAATATTTCAAAGTACCGGAATTTCTGGATAGATCGTCCTCCTTATTTTTACCAGCAACTCGTTGATAATTTCGATCTGGGAGCGACTTATGAATTGTCGTTTAATTACGACGCAACGACCAACGGGGACGTTTTTATTCATTGGAAAAATATGGAAATTCCTTACAATTATACGGGAACTTATTATGCCGGTTTGCCGGTTAGAGCAACCGCTGTAGCAAAAGAAGGATACGTCTTTTCTCATTGGGAAGAAACCGGAGACAGCACGGCAGTGATTGAATTTATTGCCAATGAAGATGCGGTACTGACGCCTATTTTTGTAGAAGAAGAAGTGCCGAATGCGACGAATGAATTAGCGGACGATACGATCATTCGTTTATTTCCCAATCCGGCTAAAGAGGAACTTTTTTTGGAGGCACCCGATTTTGCGGGGAGTAGTATTTCAATTGCGGTCCATAACCAGCTGGGACAAACGGTACGCGTCGAAAATATAAACAGCTTATCAGCGATCCATACAATTCATCTGGAAAATATTCCTGACGGGTTTTATTATTTAGTTTTAACCACCGAAGCGGATCGTTTTAAAACTAAGAAATTTGTGTTGAGGCGATAGGTTTTTTTATTTGAAAATAGAAAATGATTCTTAATACGTATTAAGGGCTTAGATTTGGTTTTTAGAAAAAACATATCTTTTGCTTACTAGGTTTTTGCCTTTTGCCATTTGCCCTCTTCTATCGCGTTAGAAGGAAGCAAATAGCGAATAACTAAACCCTGTAAGTATGAAAAAAATCTTTTGCACTTAAAATCAAGTTCTAACAAAAATTTTTGCTTTGTTTAGCTTTGTTAATAACTGAAACTGTTCCCGCTTAATGAAGTTTCCGACCTTGAGTTTTTTTCCATTCGGTATAAACGAACGATCCCGCAGGGTAACGTATGACAATACGTTAAGTGAGTGCACCGCAGAAGCGGAAGGGCGGCATAAAATATCTTAAAACGAATA
>CAKZUV010000315.1 GCA_937921555.1 uncultured Saprospiraceae bacterium | reverse complement strand
CTGGACCGGCTGGGACTCCACCAGATTCTGACCGAACCGGAATTGCTGAAAACCATTGAACCCGATATCCATCTGGTCGCCACGCTCCTGACTTTGAAAAAAATGATCCCCGCCAAAACCAAAGAAACGGCCCGTATGGTGGTAGGAAAACTGGTCAGAAAAATCGAACAGCAACTTAAAAATCCCCTGCGGGAAGCCATAACGGGCAGTATTCACCGGGCCAAACGCAACCGCCGGCCTACGCTCAAAGAGATTGACTGGAACAAAACCATCCGGGTCAATATGAAGCATTATCAGAAAGATTTAAAAACGATTATTCCGGAACAACTGATCGGATACGGTCGCCGGGGACAGGCACTCAGGAAAGTTATTTTACTGGTAGATCAGAGTGGCTCGATGGCCAGTTCGGTGGTCTACGCCAGTATCCTGGCGGCGGTGATGGCTTCGCTGAAATCGCTGAAAACGCATTTGGTGGTATTCGATACGACCGTGGTGGATCTGACGCCGGAACTGGCCGATCCGGTTTCGGTATTGTTCGGAACGCAGTTGGGAGGAGGAACGGATATTGGTCAGGCGCTGGAATTTGTACAGCCGATGATTGAGCGACCGGCTGATACCATTCTGGTACTGGTCAGTGATTTATTTGAAGGTGGTAACAAAGGCGCCTTATTACAAACGGCGGCCAGCATCAAACGGTCCGGGGTACAGTTTGTCGCCTTGCTGGCCCTGAGCGATCAGGGAAAACCCGTCTACGACCGTACGATGGCGGAGCGGTTTGCGGCGCTCGATATTCCTGCTTTTGCGTGTACACCGGAGTTGTTTCCGGACCTGATGGCGGCGGCAATTAAGGGAGAGGACTTGAGACAGGTGATGTCAGGAGCGGTTTAGAATTTCCCGTGCTACAGGTACTTTTTTCATTTCCTGTAAAAACAGAAAAGGCGACACCGGAAAAACCAGTATCGCCTTTTTTAGGAATGTTATTTATACTTCTTTTTTCAGCAATCGCAGCAAATACTCACCGTATCCGCTTTTGATATATTTGTGGCCCAGTTTTTCTAACTGTCCGTCGTCGATAAAGCCCATTTCGTAAGCGACCTCTTCGATACAGCCAATTTTCAGGCCCTGCCGATCTTCGATTACCTCAATAAACTGTCCGGCTTGAATTAATGACTTGTGGGTTCCCGTATCCAGCCATGCTACACCACGTCCCAGTACGCCAACGCTTAGTTTGCCAATCTCCAGATAATGCTTGTTTACATCTGTGATTTCATATTCGCCCCGTGGGCTGGGTTCCAGATTACGCGCTACTTCGACCACCGAATTGTCGTAAAAATAAAGACCGGGAACTGCATAGTTGGATTTTGGATTCGCGGGTTTTTCTTCGATGGACAACGCCGTAAAATTTTCATCAAAATCCACTACTCCGTATCTTTCCGGATCAGCTACCTGATAAGCAAAAACAACTCCTCCGTCCGGATTTGCGCTCTTGCGTAACAATTCGTTGAGCCCTGCTCCGTAAAAAATATTATCTCCCAAAATCAGGGAAACCGCATCTTTGCCAATAAAATCAGCCCCCAGGACAAATGCCTGTGCCAGTCCATTAGGTTCGTGCTGTGCGATGTACGTAAACGAACAACCGATTTCCGAACCATCTCCCAGTAATTTTTCAAATTTGGGTAAATCATAAGGCGTCGAAATAATGGCAATTTCCCGGATCCCAGCATTCATCAGCGTGGATAAGGGATAATAAATCATTGGCTTGTCGTAAACGGGCATCAGCTGCTTGCTGACAGCCATGGTCAGCGGATAAAGACGAGTTCCGAGGCCACCAGCCAAAATAATTCCTTTCATAATGTTAATTTTTTCTCTTGAATAATTTTTTTAATTCTTAAAATTAATTCGTTTGGTTTGAAAGGCTTGGCGATAAAATCACTGGCTCCTTTCCGGAATGCTTCCAGGATCGTCTCCTCCCGCTCCAGGGCGGAAATAATGATAACGGGTACCTTCGAGTTCATCTCGCCACGCAACATTTCCAGCAATTGCAGACCACTGAGATGTGGCATCATAATGTCACTTACGATAATATCCGGCTGATGTTCTTTAATTCGTTCTACGGCCTCTCTTCCATCCTCGGCGGTAATCACCTCAAAACCCTGACGACGCATACGAAATGCCAGTGCAGTTAACATTATCTCTTCATCTTCACAAATCAAAATCGTCATAGTAACTCCTTGTTTTTGGAACTTGGATAGTTTTGGGGTTAACAATTATGTACAATACGACAAAGATAAAGGTTTGTTGATATTTAAGGTCATAATTCTGATCACCTTAGGCCATATTAGCCACTTCCTGCTTTATTTCTGCCAGTATGCTGGGTACTAATTCCTCCATAGATTCAATCATGGCACCGATTTGCGATGGATTATCCATGGCTTTGCAGATGGATTCGATCTCTTTATTGGCTTCGGTCATCTTTGGATTACCAACGAAAGAAAGGGTAGATTTCATCTTATGGCTGGTAGAACCCAGTACCTCCCAGGCCTGTTCATCGAATTCTTTCCGCATTTTTACGAGTTCCTCCGGCAATTCTGTTACCAGCATATCCAGCATGACGGTTTTCATTTCCGGATCGCCATCGGCCATTAGTTCCAGATATTCTAAATTGATGTACTTGTAGGTGATTGGATTCATACTACTTGTTGTTCCTGTTTGCATATTTCGCTATTTTATTAAATAATTGTTCGGGTTCAAAAGGTTTGAGGACAAAATCGTCCATACCATATTCTTTAAATTTTTCATCTTTGGAAATATGGGCGTGTGCCGTCATGGCTAGAATCGGCATGGCAGCCATGACGGGGGTCATCTTATTACGGATGTGGTCCGTTGTTTCGTATCCATCCATAATGGGCATCTGAATATCCATTAGAATAATATCAAATGGAGTCGCTGTATTTTCTTCTAAAATGTCTATTGCCTCTTTACCGTTATTCGCAATGGTAATGTGAATTTTTCCCCATTTTTTGGTAAGAGTTTTTGTGGCAACTAGTTGATTCATTTTATGATCTTCTACCAGTAAAAGGCGAATTTCTCCATCATTTTTCAATTCCAGATTTTCTTCCGGTTCGACTACTTCGACTATTTCCATGGCATCACCTTTCTCGAATGCCAGATCAAAATAGAAAGTAGAACCTTCTCCAAAAACACTGGATACACCAATTTTGCCACCTTGTTGTTCTACCAGATTTTTAGCAATAGATAATCCCAAACCGGTACCTTCATAGAGACGGTCTTTGTTTCTGATTCTGGTAAAGGTTTCAAAAATAGCATCCAGTTTATCCGCTGGAATACCTACCCCCGTATCTTCTACCGAAAAATGAAGGTTAACAGCCTGATCGTTTTCAATTACATTTTTGATATAAATTCTGACGGCGCCGCTATCCGTAAATTTAACGGCGTTACCCACCAGATTATTTAGAATCTGATTCAGCCGTAATTTATCTCCGTGAATAATTTTGGGAATGTTTTCGTCCACGTGCAATTCAAAGACCAGGTCTTTTTCCTGTGCTTTGTATTTCATCATGTTGACCAGGTTGGACAACAACTTGTGCAGATCGAAGTTTTTATATTCAAACTGAATTTTTCCATTCTGTAAGGTGGATATTTCCAGAATATCATTAATTACCCCAAGTAAAATTTCGGAAGACTGCTTGATATCACTGACCAGATTGGCTTGCTCTTTATTAAGGTCTGTCTGAGAAACCAGGTTACTCATTCCCAGGATGGCATTCATCGGTGTGCGCATCTCGTGACTTACGCTGGCAATGAACTGCTCTTTCATTTGGGCAGATTGTTGTGCGATATCACGTGATTTACGCATTTCTTCGGCTTGCTTACGTTCGGTAATATCCCGGATAATTCCGTTGTATCCCAAAAGTCCGGCGTTTGAGGTAGGCGTGGCCGTGATTACACAGTAGCGCCGCGATCCGTCCTTGCGTTCTATTTCTACCTCAAAATCATTGATGTCTTCCTTTTGTTGTAATGCCTTCATGAAATGCATCCGGCGGTCCAAAGGAAAAAAGCAGGAATGAAAATCCAGCATTTTCACCTCTTCCCTAGTGTAGCCAATCAAATCAAGGGTCGCATTATTAAAGTCCACAAAACTACCCATCAGGTTGGCGATATAGATCGCATCATTGGACCGCGAAAAAATTTCCTGGTACCGTTCCTGACTGCGAATCATTTCCATTTCCGCTTTTTTCCGCTCTGTCATATCCTGCATAATCCCCATCAACACGATGTTACCTTCTGCGTTGGTATTGACACTACAGTGTACAAAAGCGTAGCGTCGTTCCCCCTCGGGTTGTTTGATGATAATATCTTTTTTGATACTCTTTCTCAGGAGTGTTTCCTGATGAATAGAGCGGAAAACGTAAAGTGGACTGGAAGGATCTTCAAGGTCAGCGCCCGTCAGCATATTTTTAACCGGGGTACCTAACAGGCGGAAAATTTCGTCGGAAGCTTTCAGCAGTTGCGTAGCGGGATTAAACTCCCAGTTGCCGATATGAGCAATCCGCTGGGTAAGTTCCAACCGCTTTAGTACACCACTTCTTTCTATCGAATAACGCAGCGACTTTGCCAGCAGATCAGAGTCAAAATCTCCTTTTATTAAAAAATCCTGTGCTCCTGCTTTTACGGCATTGACGCCCATACTTTTATCGGAAAGTCCTGTCAGTACGATCACGTTTGCATCCGGAAATTTTTCCAGTAACTTTTCTAGTGTTTGAAATCCACGGCTATCCGGCAGCGTCAAATCCAGCAGAATGACCGCGTAGTCTTCCTGCTCCAATGCTTCCATCCCATCGGTAAGACTCGTTTTATTGGTGATTTTACAATCCAGTAAGTCTGACTCAGAGAGCAGTACCTCCACCAATCTTGCATCACCAGGGTTGTCCTCGATAAGCAATATCTTATTTTGGGCTTCGTAATCTGAAATTTCCTGATACATGGCTACGTCCTGATCTTTATTAGAAGTATTCGGTGAATTATCTCCTTCGTATGTTAGATTTTCCTTCAAAATATCACATTTAGTTGAAATTACGAAATAAGTTTTTCTAACAGATTAAAAACGTGTTTCTAATTCCGTCAGGATAACTTAGGGGGAAAGTATATTTTCTTTTTTTGGAAAATAGGATTCAGAAGTTTTAACAACTTCTTCCGACTAGCTAATTTCAGGGAGGAAGCGCACTAGACACGAGGTAAAAAAACAAAAGTTGCGCCAATATCTTCAATTAAAAAAATACAGAAGAATTCAGTCGTCGATTTATAAATAGAACGGAAATTATCTACCCGGTCATTGTGGATCAGATTTTTGGTGGCAAACTCTTCCAGGGTAGAAACGTAGAGAAACCATTCTCCGTTTAATGCTTCCGGATTCAGGAGTGGAATCCCGATTTGAATGCCTTTTTTGCTTGCTACAAAGATAGGATATTTAGATATTTCCTGATGCAGCACACTATCACTCGCCTGACCAAGCAGTTGTTGGTGAGGACGGATTATTGTTTCTAATTTTTTTAATTTTTTTTCTTCTGAACTCATATTACCTCAGTTATTTTAAAACCAATAATGCTACACTTTCTATGTGCTGGGTATGCGGAAACATATCTACTGGCTGAATTTTTATCACTTCATATTTTTCCTGAAGCAATGCCAGATCCCGGGCTTGCGTAGCGGGATTACAGCTTACATAAACGATTTTTGGAGCGGCCAGAGTGAGTAACATTTCAACCACTTTCGGATGCATTCCAGCGCGGGGCGGGTCGGTAATGACCAGGTCGGGTTTTCCATGATTCTCGGCAAATTCTGCACTTAAAATATTTTTTACATCTCCCGCGTAGAATACCGCATTCTCAATTTTATTCACCTCCTGATTGATGCGGGCGTCCTCAATGGCTGCGGCTATTTCCTCAATGCCTACTACCTGCCGGCTTTTATTCGCTACATAAAGCGCAATACTGCCGATTCCGCAATAGAGATCGTACACATTTTCTGTTCCGCTTAATGCTGCAAAATCTACCACTACGTCAAACAGCCGGATGGCCTGCGTAGTATTCGTTTGAAAAAATGATTTAGGGCCGATCCGATAAACAATCTCCCCGAGCGCCTCTTCGATGTATGGCATTCCTTTGTACAAATCTATATCAAGATCTAAAATAAAATCATTCAATTTCGTATTGACGCAAACGAAAAGAGCCGTTATTTCCGGAAATTTTTCGGCGAGTGCATCCAGATATTTGGTACGTTCCTCTTCGGTGCTCTGACCAAAAACCACGATGACCATCACCTGTCCCAGCGTCGTTACCCGCACAATCACGTTGCGTAGACAACCCGTTTGTGCACGGGCATCGTAAAAACTCAGCCCCATGTCACGACCCAACTGACGCAGATAATTTCTGATCGCATTGGCGGGTTCTTCTTCCAGCCAGCATTTCTCAATATCCACTATTTTGTCCCAGGCGCGGGGACGGTGAAATCCCAGCACATCTGCCTCCATGCTTGCACCTGCTTCTTTTTCTTCCTCGGTAATCCAGCGCCGGTTCGAAAAACTAAAGTCTAATTTATTTCTGTAAAACCGGGTTTTGGCGGAGCCGATGATCGGTAAGACCGGTACCTCAGATAATTTTCCGATTCGCCGAATGGCATTCTCTACGACTTCCTGCTTGTATTTTAATTGTGTTTCGTAAGGAAGGTTTTGGTATTTACAACCACCACAAACGTTAAAATGCTGACAAAAGGGTTCGGTCCGTTCGCTGGATAATGATTTAAACGTTAATGGATATCCTTCAAAAAATCCATTTTTCTTTTTGGTTACGCGGACATCCACTACGTCACCCGGTACCGTTCGCTCTACGAATACGACCATGCCTTCCGGCGTACGTCCGGCACAACGACCTTTGTCCGCAAATCCGGAGATGGTCACATTCTCGAGGAGAACGACCCGATTTTTTTTTCTTCTTCCCATGCTATCTGGTTAGTACAATGTAATCTCTGATCAATGTTTGTAAAAATTCTATTTTATTTGTTGGCCGCTCGTCCAGATCCAGGGTGAGGATCAGATGATCGACCAGCTTATTAATTACGTCCGTATGCGCCTGATTCCGGTGCGTGTGATAACGGTGGATGGCGGCTTTAATCAATAATAAATCTTTTTCCCGTAATTTCCGCACCTCCTGATAAGTTGGTTCATATTCCTCAATTGAGTTTATTTTCAGAATATCCGTTAACTGAAACCGCTTATTGAATTTGACTTTTATGACCACCGTATTAGCGGTCATATCTCCCAATCGCTGTTTTTTTGCCGAAGAATTAATTAATAAGCCGGCCAACGTACAAAATGACAAAAAGGTATCTACTACGTGAAAAACGGCCCGCAGCAGATAATCACTCCATCCCGGTTCCTCTCCGTCAAGGCGGACTACCTTTATACCGGCAGCCTTTTTACCCCAGGACTGACCGTTGGCAATAATTTCGGATAATAAATGGTATCCGACGAAGAGCAGAATCGGCAGAAGATTAAAAAATCGACCCATCATACCGCTGTCTTCCAGTTCGTTGGTCCACGCTTCCAGCAATATCAAAAATATTAAAATAAACAGCGCACCTACGATCACGGCATCTATAAAAAATGCCAGAAACCGGTCCTGAGGACCAGCCAGTTCGTACTCGATGGTCACGTTTTGGGTAGTAGTAATATCAATTGTCGGCATAGCAGCGAAATTATGATGGCAAGTTACTAAGGAATGTTGACAAAACAGATTAAGGGAGGTGGAATAAATAACCGTCCGTTTTGATTTTTTAAAATTAATTTATGCTTTATCTATTAATCACCATCCCCTATTTCGTGGTTTCAGATTTTATTTTATGCAGGAATTTATGAAGCTACTTAAAAATGAAAGCATCCGTCCTGATTAAATCCAAAATTATATGTATTTTTATTATTATTTAAATTGAAGTTGTTTAACCTTGTCAAAAAAAGAAGCGTTAAGAGCTTGTCTAAATGCCAGGAGGCAAAATTAGTTCTCAAGCAACTTTATCATCCGACTTATTACAATTCATGCGCGAGACCAACTTTATTAACCAAAATAAAGACAAGTGGGAGGAATACGAAGAAATGTTCGATCGCAAAACTACCGATCCTGACCGGCTTAACCGTTTATTTGTACAAATAACGGATGACTTGTCATATTCCCGTACTTTTTATCCCAACCGTTCGGTACGGGTTTATCTGAATAATCTTGCGCAACAGATTTTCTACAACATTTACAGAAATAAAAAGAGTCCGGCAAAACGGCTGGTTTCTTTCTGGACCGATGAGCTGCCACGGTTGGTTTACGAATCCAGATCTGCTTTTCGAATTGCTTTTGCGGTTTTTATACTTTCGATGATAATTGGTGCCTTTTCCGCCGAAATGGACCCCGAATTTCCCCGGGTAATTCTTGGAGACAGCTACGTGGATATGACGATTGAGAATATCGAAACGGGTGATCCGATGGCGGTGTACAAGGATCGCAGCAGATTTGGGATGGCGCTGGGCATTACCGCCAATAACCTTTTTGTGGCCTTTCTGACTTTTTTGCTGGGTGCCTTCTTTTGTGTGGGGGCTATCGGAATTCTAATCAACAATGGAGTCATGGTTGGTAGTTTTCAGCATTTTTTTTATGACAAAGGTGTTTTTCAGGAATCGTTTCTGACCATCTGGACCCACGGTACGCTGGAAATATCCGCCATTATCATTGCGGGGGCAGCGGGCATTACGATGGGGCAAGGACTGGTTTTTCCGGGTACACTTTCCCGACTTCAGGCGTTTCAGATTTCTGCGAGAAGAGGATTAAAAATAATGGTGGGGCTGGTGCCCATCTTTATTGTTGCAGGTTTTATTGAAGGTTATCTGACCAGATACACGGATACACCGGATATGGTCCGGCTGATGTTTATCCTGATTTGCCTGTTTTTTATTGTGGGGTATTTTGTAATCTATCCGATCAGGAAAGCGCGTACCGGATTCAAGACAGATGTAAAAGATACCCGGATTCCGCCGACGCAGGATCTGGCCATTAATTATCACCGGATAAAATTCTCCGGAGAAATTCTGACCGATTCGTTTAGTTTGATTCGTAAAAATATGCGGGCAGTTTTGCAGTACAGTGCCGGCTGCGCTTCTGTTTATGTATTTGTAGTTTCGATCTTTTCCAGTCTTCCGCTCAACGAGTCTTTTTATTTTCCTACTGAAATATTTGGTGCTTTCAGTCAGTTGGGACAATATTTTAATAATGAAAATATTGCTTTGCTTCCCGTTTTCAATATACTGATGTATACGGTTTTCTTTTTTTTGATGGTAAAAATATTACTGCGGGACTTCCGGGGTAAAACGGCTGAGAAAAAGGATATTAAAAAACAATTATTTCAGTTGGTGAATCTGTCCGTTCCGGTGATTATCGGTTGTATGATTTTAGCAACGGATTTTTCCTTTAAGGGATTGGTCTTATTTGCTTTGATTCCGTTGTTACTCATGAATATCATTATTTCGCAAAAAGAAGGGATTCACTTTTTTGCTGCGCTTGGCCGTAGTTTTGGATTGATGAAAAATAATCCGGGACAAACGGTGAGTTTACTATTTCTGGTTTCTATCCTGGGCGTTCTTTTATTTTCCATCATGGATACTTCTATTCTCTGGTTTTATCTGGATTTTATTGGGTGGAATGTATCGGTAGATCAAACGACCATGAATCAACTGGTGTACGGTTCTCTCATTTACATTGCTATCTTTATCCTTTGTTTGGTGCTTTCTTTATTTATATTTTGCTTCGGATTACTTTACTTTAGTCTTCTGGAAATTGCCGAGGCACCATGGCTGCACGAAGCAATTACCAGGATCGGACAACACCATAGTATCCGGGGACTGGAGAAGGAAGGGTGATTTCATTTATAATAGACTTTTAATATTTCTCACTTTCAATAATTATTCAAACACAAAAATTGAATCTACTGCGTTTTAAGAAGTTGTCTGAAATACTACTGCTGGCATTTGTCTTGCTGTGGGTGGTTCAACTATCTGGTCAGGAACTGACCCCTTCTCCGGCGCAGGAGTTTGAAAATACGACGCTGGAACCGCGCAACTTTAAAGACGCCGACTGGGAAAAAGCAAGCCAGGGAATTGATTACCGTCATTCTACCAAAGAAGATAAAGATAAAAAAGATAAGGATAAAGACTCTGCTGACGGGAGAAAAAGCAGAATGCAGGAAAAGGCCGACGACCTGGGAGGGGCTGCGGGTGCTTTCTGGAATGTTCTGGTAAAAATTATTTTTGTGTTTTTTGCCGCAGTGATTGTCGGACTCCTCATTTATTACATTATGCGGGGGGAGAATATTTTTAAAAGAAAAGAAAAAACAGCACGTACAACCGACTTTACGCTCGAGGAGGTGGAAACCAATTTGGCCACTTCTGATCTTGACCGGTTTATTCTGCAGGCTGAAAAAGACGGGGACTATCCGCTGGCCATTCGTTTGCATTATCTGGCCATCATTAAGGCGCTTTCGCTGAAAAAGATAATTCGTTACAAAAAAAATAAAACCAATCACGTCTACGTATCCAGGGTAAACGCGACCCCTTTCGGAGCAGAGTTCCAGCGGGCAACCATCGCTTTCGAGCGAATCTGGTTTGGACAAAATACGTTTACCCAAAGTGATTACCAGGTAATGAAACCGGATTTTCAAAAATGGATCGTCACCGCTCAAAGTCTCAGCAACGAAAAATCATCTCTCAAAACAAATACGGCCTAAATGCAAAACAAAACTATTTTGTGGGTCCTGGGCGTGATGGTTATTTTACTTTCCATTTTCTTTTTTGTTTTCGGAAATGGACAAACCCGTTATTCGTGGCGGGAAAATTACAAAGAGACCAAAAATCCTTACGGTACGCATATCATCTACGAATTACTGAAAAATTATGATTCGCAGTATGACTTTCACGAAATTCCAAGAGGGATTGTTGAAGACTTACCAGACCCGGATTCGGTAGAATTATCTACCACCAGTAATTATATTTTTATTGGAGAAGGACTATTTCTGGACACCACAGAAATGGATCGGTTACTCCGTTTCGTAGCGGGTGGTAACAATGCGTTTATCAGCAGTAAAGATATTCCGTTTAATCTGAAACCTATCCTCTTCGAAGAGATGTGTTCTGATTACTGGTTTTACCAATATCCAAATATTTCGGATAGTATTGCTTCCCTGAGTTTTACGCATCCCTCGCTCGCCGATACGAGTAGTGCGTATTATTTCAAGCATATTTATAACAACAAGGTTAAAAGTTACCGGTGGCATTATGTTGAGTCCGAATATTTTTGCGACGAATATTACAGTCCGGTTGCGCTGGGTTCTCTGGCAGATACGTTGGTTAATTATTATAAAATACATTACGGCCAGGGTCATTTTTATTTTCATACCAATCCGATTGCCTTCTCCAATATTCAAATGCTGGAACCCCAGTCAGTCGATTATGCGTCGCTGGTATTTTCGCATTTGCCGCCCGGAGATATTTACTGGGACCGGATAAGTCGTCTGCCACTGGGAATTGCCCGCAGCCTTGATCGGAATAACCGAGATGGACAAATGGACCGTAGTATTAGTTCAGAAGGACCACTCTCCTATATTCTAAGTCAGCCACCACTGGCGTGGGCGTGGTATACCGCGCTGGCACTGGCCATTTTGTTTTTAATTTTCCGGTCGCGGCGTAAGCAGAGAATTATTCCAGTGCTGGAAGAAAATAAAAATAGTTCCCTGGAATTTATTAATACCATCGGACGAATTTATCATCAGCAGGGCAATCACCGGAAAATTTGTCTGAAAAAGATGACCCTGTTTTTGTCTTTTATCCGGGATCGTTATAATCTAAATACCACCGAAAAAGATACAAGTTTTTTCACCCGGTTAGCGGCTAAATCCGAGGTTCCGGAACCGACCATTGAGCAGATTTTTCTTTATCATAAAAATATCAACAATTCTGATTTTGTTTCAGAAAAAACATTAATTGATTTCCATCAGGAGATGGATAAATTTTATAAAAATTGTAAATAAAAAACCATGTCTGACGATCTATCGACTACACCTGGAGAAGAAAATCCAGTAAACTATACCCCACAGAATACCTGGCAGGAAAACCGACTGGACCTGAGTAAAGTCTCGTCGATTACCAATGGCATCCGGCAGGAACTGGCCAAAGTAATTATCGGTCAGTCCACGACGATTGACTTATTGATTGCTGCGTTATTTTCGGGTGGACACGTGCTGCTGGAAGGCGTTCCTGGTATTGCCAAGACATTGCTTGCGCGGCTGATGGCGCAGACGCTGCAAGCGGACTTTTCTCGGATTCAGTTTACGCCCGACCTGATGCCTACCGACGTGGTGGGAACGACGGTTTTTAATATGCAGCAGTCCGAATTTACGTTCAATGAAGGCCCCGTATTTTCTAATATTGTACTCATCGACGAGATCAACCGGGCGCCCGCCAAAACGCAAGCGGCTTTATTTGAGGTGATGGAAGAATATCAGGTCACCGTGGATGGAACGACCTATCCGATGGATTTTCCCTTCTTTGTGATTGCGACCCAAAATCCGATCGAACAAGAGGGAACTTATAAATTGCCGGAAGCACAACTGGATCGTTTTTTATTTAAAATAATTGTGGAGTATCCCGATCTCGAAGAAGAAAAAGCAATCCTTTACCGGTTCCGTCAGGACTTTAAACAATCGGTGCAGGAAGAAGTCAAAGGAATTTGCAGTAAAGTGGATATGCGTGAATGTCAGGATATTGTTGAGAAAGTGCATATCAAGGATGAGCTACTCGATTATATTGCGGGTATTATTCACGGTACGCGTAATAATGGAGACTTATTTTTGGGTGCTTCTCCCCGTGCTTCGCTGGCTATTCTTAAATCTGCCAAAGCGATTGCCGCAATGAACGGTCGTGATTTTGTTACGCCGGATGATATTCAGTACGTAGCTTATCCGGTTTTGAATCA
>CAKZUV010000314.1 GCA_937921555.1 uncultured Saprospiraceae bacterium | reverse complement strand
GGTGTAGAAACAGCTTTACAAGCAAGAAAGGAAAAGAGCCTCTGAGAGATCAGGGGCTTTTTTATAGTAAGTATGATACGAATTTGGTTATATTTATGACAATTGATTCGTTACTTTTTAGAGTGTTGATCCGCTGGCAGAGGATTATGCGAGTTGGAATGATGGATGAGGGTGGTGAGGTTAAAAATCTAAACAGTAAGCGTTACGAAATAGCAAAAAAATTCTGGAACCAATATGGTACTGATCCTCCTAAATAGAGTTAAATAAATATATAAATGGAATATAGAATTGTGGTTATACCGGATAAGTATTTTTCAATAATAAAGTTTAAGCAAGAAGGTCATCTAGGAATTGGGTCAATAAATACTGCGCTTCAAGACTTCGAGCCAAAGGTGATTTTTCCTTGGCACTTATCATTAATGATAAAATTAGAGGAAACAATTGAAAACGGGATGCCGACTAACGCAGAGTTTGATTTAATTGACTCTTTTGAATCACAGGTTGAGACAGCTCTTAATAAAGTTGATGAAAAAAGTCCTAATGCTTTATTTTTAGCTAGAATCTCCTGGAATGAGACCGTCGAATTAATTTGGAGAATCCATAATCCAGAAACAGCCAACTCTGAAATTCAAAACATCATTAAAAATAATGCATATCCTCGCTATTTCGATTATAGAATTGATCCTGATAAGAATTGGGATTTAGCGAAGTGGCATTTAAAAGATTATGAAGATACACAGCTGTAACACACGCTGTAACCACACAAGCCAAAAACGCAAAATATAAGATTATAAAAAATCAAAGGGCTAGTTTACACGTCTCGTGTAGAAACAGCTAACAAGCAAAAAAAGAAAAGACAAAAGAGCCGCTGAGATCAGAGGCTTTTACCGCCACAAGACACCTTTCACCAACAAAAAACAAAGCCAAGCATTCGTTTAGACCTCCGGTTCAAATACAAAAAGCCTCAGCACCTGCTACGACTAAAGCCTACCTAACAAAAACCCACTCTTTCAAGTTAGCTATCTCAATCCAAACTTTCCTTACTGAAACAACCCATGCAATTCCCCCTGCACCAGATTCACCACCATACCCAAATCTTCCGGACGATTTTTAAAATCAATATTATTGGCATCAATCACCAGGAGGTTACCCGCATCGTAGGTTTCAATCCAGGCATCGTACCTTTCGTTAAGCCTTTTCAGATAATCCAGACTGATACTCCCTTCGTATTCGCGGCCCCGGCTTTGGATATGAGAAACGAGCGTAGAAATATCCGCCTTCAGGTAAATCAATAAATCCGGTGGGGAAATCTGTGACGTCATCAGGTTAAAAAGATCGGTATAATTATCAAAATCCCGGGTCGTCATCAGGCCCATATCGTGCAGATTGGGCGCAAAAATATTAGCATCCTCGTAGATGGTCCGGTCCTGAATCACCGTTACGTCTCCGTTGTGAATATCCAGAATTTGGCGGTAGCGATTATTTAAAAAATAAATTTGCAGATTAAACGACCAGCGTTTCATATCGTTGTAAAAATCACTGAGGTAAGGATTGTTGTCCGTAGACTCGTAGTGGACATCCCAGCCGAATTGTTTACCAAGTTGAGTACACAAAGTGGTCTTTCCGGCACCTATATTTCCGGCAATCGCGACGTGCTTAACGTTAGGAGGAGTTGGATTCATGAATATGATAGTATGTATAAAAAATCAGTACGTTTTAAGCTGGCACTTAAAGGTACTGCTTGTATTGGTCGCGAAAATACGATTCCATTTTAATCTTTAGAAACCTTTTAACAGAAAATGCAAAATTAATTTAAAAAAATAGCCTGCGGCCCGGAAAATCAATTTTAGTAACGACCAATTAATAAGTCCGTCATCTTGGCTAGGAAGAATTGGAGCTAAACGAGTTAAAAAACGTAGACATAGCCTAGCTATGGCGAGGCTTTTTAACGAAGTATAGCTTCAATTCTTTTAGCCACAGATGTGGAAGTTATTACTTGATCGTTACTTAGTGGGCTGTCAATCAAAAGAATTCTCCGAGGCGCTGCTTCAGACGAACACGTCTGCCTGCCGTGCCTGCTGCAGGAAATCCAGCAAAGGCAGGTTAGCGGGACACTGATTAACTCATTTACTGATTAACGGTGTTTAGCTTTGAGCGATACCCGACGGCTTGCCTCGGGGAGCTTCATTGGTACAATCAGCCGCCATCGAATTACAATTCACTATGTTCCGAAAAATAATTATATTGGCCTTTGGAATGGCAAATAAATACGTGCAGATTATAGGCGAACTATTTTTGCATCAACACAATGCCTGAAAAAGAGTGGGGAAGCACCATTCGTAGAATAAATATTGCTGCTCATCGAAAATAGTAAAAATGAAAATAGATAATTCCTTAATTTTGAAATTGGAAAATCTGGCCAGACTCCAACTTTCCGGAGAAGAACGAGCAATGATGAATTCAGATTTGAATAAAATGCTGGATTTGGTTAGTAAAATGGATGAACTCGAACTGGATCATATCGAACCACTCGTCCACTTGACCGATGCAGTCAACGTGCTGAGACCAGATATTATCACCGAAAAAACCACGCGACGTGACGCCTTAAAAAATGCGCCCGATCACGACGAGAACGGATTTCTCGTTCCGAAAGTAATAAAATAGACACTATGAATGACTCCATTATCCAAATTGAAAACCTCGGAAAGACTTACGTCATGGGATCGGAAAAGGTCCACGCGCTTCAGTCTATCACCCTTGATATCAAAAAGAATGAATACGTTGCGCTGATGGGGCCTTCTGGTTCCGGCAAGTCTACCTTAATGAATCTCCTCGGCTGTCTCGATACACCGACCAAAGGAAAATATTTCCTCAACGGCACGGATGTCAGTACGATGGAAGACGACGAACTGGCCGAAGTAAGAAACAAGGAAATAGGCTTTGTCTTCCAGACGTTCAACCTGTTACCCCGTTTATCCTCGCTCGATAATGTAGCCCTGCCACTCGTTTATAGCGGCCTCAATAAAACCACCCGCCGGGAAAAAGCCAATCAGGCGCTCACCGCCGTCAACCTTGGCGACCGGGTAGACCACAAACCCAACGAACTCTCCGGTGGACAACGACAACGGGTCGCTATCGCCCGTGCCCTGGTCAACAACCCGGCCATTATTCTGGCGGATGAACCTACGGGAAACCTCGATACCAAAACTTCCATCGAGATCATGGCCATTCTGGAAGAAATCCACAAACAGGGCAACACCATCATCCTCGTTACCCACGAACCTGATATCGCCGAACACGCACACCGCATCATCCGACTCCGGGATGGTCTGGTCGAAGAGGACGTCGTGAACGAAAATATCGTCAGTGCCTACGATTCAGAGCACCGGTACAACCAATCCTGATATTCCATCAAATAAGTGCGTAAATATTAGTGCATTTGTAGTTTCAATGCTACGAATGGTATTGGATTTCGATATATTATTTTACTCATCCGAAATTTTCTTATTATTGATTTAATAACAATTTCATTTCCAAATTCTATCTGAACTTTCCCCGGAATTCTAAGTTCGACTTTTTTTATCAGTAAGAATTTAGTAACTTGTCAAAAGGAATTTTACCTCATTTCACGAGAAGTAGAGTGGGGCGCTCTTCCTCACATCACCACTTATTCTAAATAACATCGTACACTGTGTACTGAGCAAGAAAAATATTTTCTTGTGTCTTTATTGTTTACCTGTCGCGAAGAACACAAATAGAAAACTTTCTGTTCTTCCTGCCAAATGCACCATTTTTGTGATTACAAAGCCATAAAAGCAACCCCGACTAAAATAAGCGGTCCCATGAAAAAAATTATAACTCCCGGCCTTCTGATTATTTCTGCAATCATATATTTCTATAATTTTCCTCTTCGGGAAATGAACAACCAACTCCCGGAACCCATCGCAGAGAATCCGGGAATAATCGCCAAACACGGACCAGCGGATCATTTTTTTCTACAACGATCTTATCCCGAGAACCAGTTTTCCCAAAAGGCATATTTACGGGGTATGCAACAGGTCAAACAGCAGGCACTCCAGCGATCCGCCAGTCCCGGCTTCGGAACAGACTGGACCACCGAAGGACCCGGTAGTGCTGGAGCACGAGTCAACGCCATACTCGTTCATCCCAATGATCCATCGACCATCTATCTGGGTTATTCCGGCGGTGGTATCTACAAAACCACCGAGGACGGAACCACCTGGAATCCCATTTTCGACGATCAGCCTTATCTGGCAATTGGCGATATGGCTTTTCACCCCGATGATCCGGAAACCATTTTTGTCGGTACCGGCGATCCTTCTATCACCGGATATCCCTTTATCGGAAACGGAATTTATAAATCGACCGATGGCGGTGATACCTGGACCAACCTCGGACTTTCTGAAACCTATATCGTCTCGAAAATTATCATTCATCCCGATAATCCTGATATCATCTACGCGGCCACTATGGGTTTGCCTTTTGAAAGAACCAACGACCGGGGACTGTACAAATCAACTGACGGTGGTAATACCTGGAATCAGGTCTTGTTTATCGACAACGCTACGGGCGTAATTGATCTGGTTATGCATCCTACTGACCCGGATATCATTTTCGCCGGAATCTGGACCCGGATTCGTAATAATCAGGAAAGTACCCTGACCAGTTTTGGACATAAAGTGTATCGCTCCACGGATGGCGGAGATAACTGGCAACCACTCGCCAATGGTTTACCAATCGGCAATGGCAGCAGAATTTCGTTGTCCCGATCCCTGCAAAATCCGAATACCTTTTTTGCCTGTTTTACCAGTCCTACTTTTCAGTTCAGTGGTTTATTCAAAACCGAAGACAATGGGGACTCCTGGACACAGATTGCCGATACCGGCACGCCTTTCATCAACAACTGTATGTTTGGTTTCGGCTGGTATCTGGGCCGCTTGCGGGTAAATCCTTTTAATGATAATGAAATGTTTGTACTCGGTGTTCCGCTCGTATCCTCCCTGGATGGTGGAACAACCTGGGGCCAAGCCGCTCCGAATAATGTTCACGTAGACAATCATGCGATCGCTTTTGCCAGTGATGGCAGCGTGGTACTTGGAAATGACGGGGGCGCTTACCGCCGTCCGCCTGGCGGAGGTATTTTTTGGGAGGATATTGAGAATATTCCCGCTACTCAGGTCTATCGCGTAGCCTACAATCCGTTCAAACCCGATACTTACTACGGTGGTTTTCAGGATAATGGTACCCAAAGCGGAAATTCCGCTTCTATCAATAACTGGGACTTGATTCGGGGAGCGGATGGTTTTCAGATGGCCTTTAACCCCGATGATTCACTCAATTTTTACGCGGAATCTCAAAATGGAGGGATTGGGGTTACAAATAATGGAAACAATTTCTCCAGCGGTACCAATGGTATTTTTTCAAACGACCGCCGAAACTGGGACATGCAATATTTTATCAGTCCCCACGAATCAAATACTTTATACACGGGAACCTACCGGGTTTATAAATCCACCAACCGGGCCGCAGACTGGGAAGTTATCAGTCCCGACCTGACGGATGGCATTATATTTTCCCCAAACTTTCATACTATCTCAGCGATTGACGAATCTGTGCTTGATTCGGGTAGGATTTATGTAGGGACCACCGATGCCAATGTCTGGCGCACTACCAACGGGGGCGATGACTGGGAAGAAATAAAACAGGATTTACCAGAAAGATACGTAACGAGTGTTAAAGCCAGTCCTGCTTTTCCGGAAACGGTCTATGCTACCTTTTCCGGCTATCGGGATAATGAAAATACGCCTTTTGTTTTCCGTTCGGAAAATGGGGGCGACACCTGGCAAAATATCGCCGGTGATTTACCGCCCGTTGCGGTTAATGATATTCTGATTTTGCCCCGGCATCAGGATTCGGTTCTGATAATTGCCAACGATGCGGGTGTCTATGCTTCGCTCAATGCTGGTACCAACTGGGAAAGACTCGGTGGAAATTTCCCGACTATTCCAGTCTATGATCTGGCTTATAATGTAATCAACAATCAGGTGGTAGCGGGAAGTCACGGCCGTTCTATTCTCAGTTTTGATCTGGATAATATTGGTTTATTCGAATCAATAGCAATTACGGGAAACATCCGCGACTGGCAGGACCGACCGGTACCCGGTGTGACCATTTCGGTGGATCATCCTTCGGTTACCAGTCAGCTTACAGACTCAGATGGAAGTTACCATTTTCCGCGCATCCCGGCCGGTACGGAAAACTGTGAGATAAGTCCTGCTAAGAATTCACAGGCGATCAATGGAGTAGGCATACTGGATGTCATTGAAATGCAACGGCATTTGCTGGAATTAGATACTTTCGAAAATCCTTACCAGTGGCTGGCGGCGGATGTCAACCTGAGCGGTACGTTAAGTTCGCTGGATTTGATCGCGATGCGAAGATTGATTTTATTTATTGATACGGCTTTCGTTTCGACGGATAGCTGGCGCTTTGTTCCGGTAGACCATATTTTTGTTGATCCGCTTAATCCCTGGTTGTTGCCATTTCCCTGGAGTGGCGATTGCAGCGGAATTGATCAGGCGTCCGAAGTTATAGATTTTGTGGCGGTCAAGATGGGCGACGTGAGTGGTAATGCCGATCCCAATGGATTGCAAAGCGGGGATACCCGGACACCTTTTACATTTCAAATCAAGGATCAGGAACTGGAAGTTGGAAAAGAATATACTTTTTCGATCTCCCGCGAAGATATGCAGGAGATTACTGGATTTGCCTGTCAGCTGGAGTTTGATCCGTCGATGGTGGAACTGCTGGCAGTAGAAACAACATCTCACAATCCCCAGGAATTTATAGTTTCGGATCATATAGATAATAAGGCTCCCGGCATCTGGACTGGTGTAGCCGGAAGTGTCAATCGTACCTCACTTGGTCAATTACCGCAGGTTTTTTCCTGGAAAATTATCGCCAGAAAATCCGGATATTTGAGTGAGGCCGTTCAATTGTCAACGGATTATCCGGCACACGTACTTCTGACAGATCAAAGCCGGCAGTCGTTGAAATTAGGATTTACCGGAACCCCATCTAAGGCCCCGGACCTGAATGATATGCTGGTCAATATTGCACCAAATCCATTTGGGGGAGCAACCCGTATCTCACTGAAAGGCGATTTGTTGAGTAGCGTAAATTTGACGGTGGTAAATCAACTTGGTAAGACTATATTTGGAAAAGAAATAACTCCGCAGGCCGATGATCATGAAATACTGCTCAATGATGAACTTTTCAAAGAATCCGGCATTTATTGGTTATTTATTCAAATAAATGATCAGAAAATTATAAAAAAATTAATTAAAATATAATTTTCTGAATTTCTTTTCCTTTTTCTAAAATCAAAAAAATTATAGCTATTCGTCCGAATCTGAAAATATAATTTTGTAGAGACAAAAACCTACCTAAATTTTATTCTAAACCACGAAATGCAAATTTCCAACATACTCAAAACTATTGGTGGCAGCCCATCAATTTAGTAAATTAATATTTGGTTTTTAACTTAAAAAGCCTAATATTTGAAGTTCGCAAAATGATTTCATGCCTTGCTTTTTTCGTATAATTTATCTTACGAACTGACAAGGATGGAGGCGACCCTACCAAATTAGATCTTATTTTTCACTGGATTATTCTCAGTACGTTTTGTACTCGGAAAAAAGAATAATTTTAATACGATTTATAATGGAGGATGCTGACCAAAAATTGACTGAAAATCAGTTGCCTGCGAAAGGCCTTTACGTTCCGGAAATGGAAAAAGATTCCTGTGGAACGGGACTTATTGCCAACCTTAACGGAAACAAAACCCATAAGCTTGTCCAGGATGCCATACTCATGCTCACCAACATGGAGCACCGGGGAGCTTGTGGCTGTGAACCTAACACGGGAGATGGTGCGGGGATTCTGACACAGATCCCACACGATTTTTTTGTTGAACAACTGGGCAAACAAAAGATCGAGTTACCCGAATTCGGTGGATACGGTGTCGGAATGATTTTCTTTCCCAAAAATGAACGTCTGCAGGATCAGTGCCGGGTTTTATTCAATGATTATATTGATGAATTAGAATTTGAACTCATCGGATACCGGCCAGTACCGACCAATAACCAAAGCCTCGGTAAATCCGCTTTGGAAAGTGAACCATACATCGAGCAGGTTTTTGTTCGTCCCAAGAATAAGCTGGATTTACGGGTATTGGAAAGACGCCTTTTTGTACTCAGAAAATATGCGATTCATAATATCCACGAGGTCTATCCACAAACCCGGGATATGTTCTACATTCCATCATTTTCATACAAAACTATTGTTTACAAAGGACAACTAACGACCCACCAGTTAGGAGAATACTATCCGGATCTCAGTGAGTTGAACTATACTTCCGCAATTGCGCAAATCCATTCCCGGTTTTCGACCAATACCGTCCCAAAATGGAAACTCGCCCAACCATTTCGGTACGTTGCCCACAACGGAGAAATCAATACCATTCGTGGAAATCTCAACTGGTGGAAATCCAAAGAAGATCAGTTGATTTCTGACCTTTTTACCGAGGAAGAAATGCGTCGGCTCAAACCAATTTGCGGCAAAGGGCATTCCGATTCCGGAAATTTTGATAATGTCCTTGAATTTCTGGTACTCTCCGGACGTTCTCTTCCGCACGCGCTGATGATGATGATTCCCGAAGCCTGGCAACACGATGAGTTGATGCCCGACTATAAGAAACATTTTTACCAGTATCATAAAAACATGATGGAACCGTGGGATGGTCCCGCATCCATCTGTTTTACCAATGGAATTCTGGTAGGAGCTACGCTGGACAGAAACGGACTTCGTCCTTCCCGCTATTGTCTTACCGACCAAAATACCCTGATCGTTGCCTCGGAGGCTGGTGCTTTACCAGTCGATCAGGCTAGCATCATTCTGAAAGGACGTCTACAGCCCGGAAAAATGCTGATTGCCGATATGGATGAAAAGCGGATTATCGGTGACGAAGAAGTAAAACGAGTGGTATGTCAGCGGTTGCCTTACAAAGAATGGCTGGATGACCACCTCCACACGCTGGATGAATTACCCGGTCGTCCGGATAACGGTATGGTGATGGACGAAAGATCCCTTCTGAACCGTCAGCAATTATTTGGCTACAGCCGGGAAGATCTGAAAATGATTATTTCCCCGATGATTCAGAATGGAAAAGATCCCATCGGTTCTATGGGAACGGATACGCCGCTGGCCGTGCTTTCGCACCACGCGCAGCATCTGGCAAATTATTTTAAACAACTATTTGCCCAGGTTACCAATCCACCCATCGACCCCATCAGAGAAAGAGCGGTCATGTCGCTTTTTTCTACTTTGGGTGATAAAGGAAATCTATTGTCCGATGATCCGTTGCACGCCCGGTACATCCATCTGGATCAACCTGTTCTTGCTGCCCACGATTTCACTAAAATAAAATACATCCATCACGATAGTTACAAATCCGGAAAGGTGGATTTAATTTTCGTAGCAGATGAACAAAAAGGCCGTCTCAAAGCCGCGTTAGACCATATCTGTGCTACGGCAGAAGATCTGGCACGCAACAACACCAACATTATCATTCTCTCTGATCGCAACGCCGGACCACATGGCGCTCCCGTACCCTCGTTATTAGCTGCCGGTGCGGTACACCACCACCTCATCAAACGGGGCCTCAGAAATGCTACGAGTATCGTAGTGGAGGCGGGAGATATCTGGGAGACGCATCATTTTGCAACTTTGATCGGATACGGTGTCAACGCGATCCACCCTTACATGGCATTTAATACCATTGAGAATTTACACCAGAAAGGAATTTTCTCCGGAGATATCAGTGCGAAAAAGGCCATCGAAATTTACATAAAAGCAATCGGAAAAGGATTGTTAAAAATATTCTCTAAAAACGGAATTTCTACTTTACAGTCCTATCAGGGAGCACAAATTTTTGAGGCACTTGGTGTCAATCAGGAGGTAGTTGATTTCTGTTTTAAAGGTACCGTCTCAAGAATTGAAGGGATTGGGTTTGATGGTATTGCCAAAGAAGTAGTGGCCCGGCACCGGTTAGCCTACCATACTCCTTTAAAACCAAGCAGTAACCTAATCACGGGTGGATTATTTCAGTGGAAAAAAGATGGTGAATACCATTTATTTAATCCACAGACGATTCACTTACTGCAACAGGCGGCCCGTAAAAACGATCAGCGGTCTTATGATACGTACGCTAAATTAATCAACGAACAACTTACGCAGGCTTGTACCCTGAGAGGATTACTGACGTTCCGTTCTGCTACTTCGATTCCAATTGAAGAAGTGGAGCCAGTTGAAAATATTTTGAAAAGATTTGCTACCGGAGCGATGTCTTTTGGTTCCATTTCCCACGAAGCTCACAGTACCCTCGCCATTGCTATGAACCGTATTGGTGGTCGCAGTAACAGCGGAGAAGGTGGAGAAGATCCCATTCGTTACCAGCCGAAACCCAACGGTGACTGGGAACGATCTGCTACCAAACAAGTAGCTTCGGGACGTTTTGGGGTAACCAGTTATTATCTGGCCAACGCCGACGAAATCCAGATTAAAATGGCCCAGGGAGCCAAACCGGGAGAAGGTGGTCAACTGCCAGGAACTAAAGTGGACGATTGGATCGGAAGAGTGCGTCATAGTACGCCGGGCGTAGGATTAATTTCTCCGCCGCCACACCACGATATTTATTCTATTGAGGACTTGGCGCAACTTATTTTTGATTTAAAAAATGCCAACGAACAGGCCCGGATCAACGTAAAGCTGGTTTCCAAAGCCGGTGTTGGAATTATCGCTTCCGGAGTAGCCAAGGCACATGCCGATGCGATTCTGATTTCCGGACACGACGGAGGAACGGGCGCTTCTCCCATTACTTCGATTCGTCACGCGGGACTTCCCTGGGAACTCGGTCTGGCCGAATCGCATCAGACGTTGGTTAAGAATAAATTGAGAGACCGGGTAACCCTTCAGACGGACGGACAAATCAGAACCGGACGCGACCTGGCAATTGCTACTTTGCTGGGTGCAGAAGAATGGGGCGTTGCCACCGCTGCGCTGGTCGTCGAAGGCTGTATCATGATGCGTAAGTGTCACATGAATACCTGCCCGGTCGGAATTGCGACTCAAAACCCGGATTTACGGAAAAAGTTTACCGCTAAGCCCGAACACCTGATCAACTTCTTCCGGTTTCTGGCAGAAGATCTCCGTCAGTATATGGCCAAATTAGGTTTCCGGACGGTAGACGAAATGGTCGGTAAAGTAGAATTACTAAGGTTAAGAAAAGGCATTCAGCACTGGAAATATAAGGAGCTGGATTTAAGTCCGATTTTATACAAAGAACCCGCAGATATTTCCGTTGGACAATACAAGAAAGTGCCGCAGGATCATGGCATCAAGGATGTTCTGGATCGTCGCCTGATCGAATACGCACAGGCAGCACTGGAGGACAAACAAGAAGTGAACGCAGCTTTCCCGATCAAAAATACCGACCGGGCAGTAGGTACGATGTTGTCCCATCAGATTTCTTTGCTCCACGGTAGCGAAGGATTACCCGAAGATACCATCAAGTATCATTTCCGGGGTTCTGCCGGGCAAAGTTTCGGTGCCTTTGGTGCTCCCGGACTGGCCTTTACGCTGGAAGGAGAAGCCAATGATTATTTTGGGAAAGGTCTGTCCGGTGCCAAGCTGGCGATCATTCCGGACCGGAAAGCTACTTTTAAAGCCAGCGAAAATATCATTATTGGAAACGTGGCCTTTTACGGAGCTACATCGGGTGAAGCCTACATCCGGGGTTGTGCAGGTGAGCGATTTGCGGTCCGAAACTCAGGTGTAAAAACCGTCATTGAAGGAATCGGAGATCATGGTTGTGAATATATGACCGGAGGAAAAGTAGTTATTCTAGGTCCTACGGGGAAAAATTTCGCAGCAGGAATGAGTGGTGGTGTCGCGTACGTACTGGACCGCGAAGGGGATTTTCATAAAAACCTGAACCGGGAACTGGTAGACCTTGATCCGCTGTCGGTGGAAGACAAAGAAGACCTGAGGTATTTACTGCGCAGACATTTTCTGTATACCGGAAGTGACGTTGCGTTGCAGATTCTGAATAACTGGAAAGAAGAAAATTCTAATTTCAAAAGAGTGATGGGCCGTGAGTACAAAGCCTTGCTGTCCGCCCAAAAAGCGACCGTAGGTGAAAGTTCACCCGTGGTCAGATAATTACCCAAAACCAAATAATATTTAATTCTAAAGCAATTATTATCATGATAAATGATCCGAAAGCATTCCTGAATATTCAAAGAGAAACGCCTCCGACGAGAGATCCGAAAGAACGGATTCAGGATTATCAGGAAATCTATTTACCGCAGCCTGAACCAAAAATCAAACAACAAGCCAACCGTTGTATGGATTGCGGTGTACCTTTTTGTCACAACGGTTGTCCGCTCGGAAACTTGATTCCGGATTTTAACGAAGCAGTGACCGAAGGAAAATGGGAAGAGGCTTATCTGACATTGAGTAAGACTAATAATTTCCCGGAATTTACCGGAAGAATTTGTCCGGCGCCCTGTGAAGCTTCCTGTGTTCTGGGAATCAACGAGAGTCCGGTAGCGATCGAACATATCGAAAAGTCTATTATCGAAATGGCTTTTGAGAAAGGCTGGGTACGTCCCGAACCACCTACGCTGCGAACCGGACGGAAAGTTTCCGTGATTGGTTCTGGTCCCGCCGGACTGGCGGCTGCGGCTCAGTTAAACAAGTCTGGCCATACCGTGACGGTATACGAGCGTAACGACCGGATTGGTGGTTTGCTGCGCTACGGTATTCCTGATTTTAAACTGGAGAAAAACGTGGTAGACCGTCGGTTATTGTTGATGGAAGCCGAAGGGGTTAAGTTTAAAACGGGAGCAAACGTCGGTGTTAATGTAGATGCAAAAGAATTGTTACAAACTTCGGATGCGATGGTCCTTTGCGGTGGTTCTACGATCCCGAGGGACTTGCCGATTCCCGGAAGATCGGCTAAAGGAATTCATTTTGCGATGGATTTTCTGGAACAAAATAACAAACGTATTGCCGGAAATGATATCAAAGAACCACTGCTTTCTGCCAAAGGTAAAAAAGTGGTGGTCATCGGTGGTGGAGACACGGGCGCAGATTGCGTTGGAACTTCCAACCGGCACGGAGCCACTTCCGTCAAACAGATAGAATTGTTGATTCAGCCACCGAACGTTCGGGACGAATCCACTCCGTGGCCTCTCTGGCCGATGCAGTTGCGGACTTCCTCTTCGCACGAAGAAGGCTGCGAGCGGCACTGGGCTATTCTGACCAAGGAATTTTTAAAGAACGAAGACGGTTCGGTCAAAGCGATCAAAACCGTTAAGGTGGACTGGAAAGACAATCGTTTTACGGAGATTCCGGGAACGGAAGAGATCATCGAATGCGATCTGGTTTTACTGGCCATTGGATTTACCAATCCGCAATTAGAAGGGGTGTTGTCTTCTCTAGGGGTTGCCACAAATGATCGTAACCTGGTAGAAGATCACGACTATCAGACCAACGTTGAGAAAGTTTTTGTGGCGGGTGATATGCGACGTGGACAATCTCTGGTAGTCTGGGCGCTGGCCGAAGGAAGAGCCGCCGCCGAACAGGTGGATGAGTATTTTAACAAGGCCTGGAGAGGTGGTAAATAGTCAAATTTATTTGCTTTTTGAAAACAACAATAACTGATAGTTTATAAAATTTTTCTTTAGTTCGTACATTTTGGTTATAGCCAATTGGCCCTCTTTTTTGGTTAAAGAGGGCCAATGGCGTTTTTAGGGCGAAAGAGCATAAATAAAAAATTATTAAATGAAAATTAGAGAAGCACATAGAAATGACTACACCATTTCGACAGACAAGGATAAATTAGATATTTTGAGTATTCACCAATTCCTGTCAAACGAAACGGATTGGGCCAGCGGAATCCCAATCCATACGGTGAAAAAATCCATAGAAAACGCGCTAAATTTTGGGCTTTATTACAAAAAACAGCAAGTTGGCTTTGCCAGAGTCATTTCAGACTATTCGACTATTGCTTATTTAGGGGATGTCTATGTAGTAAAGGAACACCGGGGAAAGGGATTGAGTAAATGGCTGATTAACGAAATCATGGAACATCCTCATCTGCAAGGGCTAAGACGCTGGATTCTGTTGACGGATACGGCAGAATGGCTTTATAAAAAATTCGGATTTACAGAAATACCTAATCCGAAAGTTTATATGGAGAAGCATAACCCGTATGTTTACAGAGGCACAGATCAGATCGATGTCAAGAATCAATAATGAGTGGATGACAAATTGGAGAGTCTGTATCTTTTTTTGCTAGTTAGTTGGTTTGCTATTAGCTACTGTGTTCAATTAACCCTATGAATTTTGAAAATTTCTTTTTGCATTTTTTGCATCAAATTCGATTTTTTACAGCATAAATGTTTCCATTAATGACAGAAACTGTTCCCGTTTAATGAAGTTTCCGACCTTGAGTTTTTTTCCATTCGGTACATTAATAAAATATCTTAAAACGAATACTGTTTGAGCTAAACAACCGCTGAATTAAAAGCAAATGACTGATAATCAATAACTTAAATTTAAAAGATAAAACTCAAAAGCGAGTTTATTCGGTTTG
>CAKZUV010000313.1 GCA_937921555.1 uncultured Saprospiraceae bacterium | reverse complement strand
ACACAAATGTCCAGTAATACGAATTTCCCCTTATAAACACAAAGAATCAAAAAGTGTTTGGTTACCGGACTTGGATTAAATAAGTTCCCAGTTTAGACGCCTTTAAAATTGATTTAGGCGAGGCATTTTTTGAGGTAATCCCTGCCCGCTTACCGATGAAAATAACGAAGCATAAATTAATTTTAAAAAGTCAAAACGGACAGTTATTTATTCCATGCCCCTAGTGCCTCGGGATCAAAGTAAAGGATACCTTAGGCGAGACTATTTTTTTATCAAACAATGCGCGCAGAAGGAGGATAGCCGTAGCTACCCGACTGATAAGCAAAGAAGTATGATGAAAAAAGGGACCGCATAAGGTGTCGGTTATTTAGTTCCCGAGGCACTAAATCCGCATCTGATTTTCTCCAAGAACAATTTCCAGTTGTGATAACAAAAAATCAGCATCCTGCTGATCAAAACACATGGGCGGTTTGACCTTGATAACATTGTAGTCCGGACCATCGGTACTCATTAGTATAGCACGTTGCCGCATCCGGTTAGCCAGGTAAGCAGCCTGCTGCGGGGCAGGAATCTTTGCTTTCCGGTCTGACACCAATTCAAATCCTAAAAACAAACCATGTCCCCGTACATCCCCGATGATCGGAAATTTTTCCTGCAATTCTTTCAAACCTTTCTGTAAATAATTTCCAGTCAACAGTGCATGCTGCTGTAATTTTTCTGACGTTACAATTTCCAGCACTTCCTGCCCAATCACACAGGAGACCGGATTCCCGCCGAAGGTATTAAAATACTCCATCCCGTTGGCAAAAGCATCCGCAATCTTCCGGGTCGTTACGACGGCTCCGAGCGGATGGCCATTTCCGATTGGTTTACCCAATGTGACGATATCCGGCACGACCCCCTGTAATTCAAAACCCCAGAAGTGCGTTCCCACCCGACCAAATCCAACTTGTACTTCGTCCATAATACAGAGACCTCCCGCCGTTCGTACCGCGCTGAAAATCTCTTTTAAATAATTGGGTGGCAATACAATCTGACCACCGCAACTCAGGATACTTTCACAAATAAATCCTGCGGGCGCTTTTCCTTGTTCCGATAATTTATCAATAATTTTTTGCGCGTAGGCGCTATAATCCGCTCCGGCGGTTGCTTTATGCTGGTGTATTCCCCGGTACGTATCCGGCAACGGCAACAGATGGGTAGTAGCCGGAGCACCTGCTCCACCTTTCCCGGCAAATTTATAAGCACTCACATCAATCACCGCGTTGGTATTACCGTGATAACCCACTTCTACGGCCAGCATTTCCCGGCGTCCCGTAAAGGTACGCGCCATCCGCAAGGCCAGTTCGTTGGCTTCACTACCGGAGTTGACCAAAAAACAAACTTCCAGCGGGTCGGGAAATTTAGCGGCCAGCGCAGTTGCGTACTCGGTCAGTTGCGGATAGAGATAGCGCGTATTGGTGTTGAGCAAAGCCATCTGCCGACGGGCTGCCCGGACAACCCGGGGATGCTGATGCCCGACGTGGGGAACATTGTTACAGGTATCCAGATATCGTCTTCCCTGCTGATCGTAAAGGTATTGTTTGTATCCACGAACCATTGCGAGAGGATCAGCGTAAGAAATACTGAGATTGGACCCTAAATGCTGTTTGCGGTCAGTCATTAATTTTTCTACGGTGGGAAAACCACGTGGTAAAATATTTTCTTTAGTAATAAAAATACCCGGATCGGGACAGATGTATTGCCAGATTTCTTGTTCCGACGGAAAAGCAACGCCCGGAAAATCACCCGTTGCGTCCAGTGTATCCAATAATATTTGAAAGTGTAAATGCGGAGGCCAGTTTCCGTTTTCGGGTGGTAAACCGATCCTTGTCAGCAATGCACCCTTTTTGATAACATCTCCTTTTTTAAGTTTTTGCGTAGCCGGTAAACTCAAATGACCGTACAAAGTGTAGAAGGTAAGCTGATCATTTATCTTGTGTTCTAAAATAATGGTGGGGCCGTAATCCCGTTCACCTTTATTATTTTTTACACTAAAAACGGTCGCATCTAACGGCGCATATACCGCCGTGTCTTCGGGTGCCCAGACATCTACGCCCAGATGCACGGTACGCCAGTGCGGCCCTTCGTTGCCGATCACCCGGTAGTCATCCGTAGAATAAAAAGGACGAACTTCTCCGTATCCTCCCAGTCCGTACACCGTCTTATGATCCGACAACATCCGCTTGATCGTTCGTGCAAATCTATCAATGGTATCAAAGTCGTGGTTATTTCCCAGTTCAGGACTATCTACCTGCAAATCCATTTTTAGAAAAGGGGTTTCCGAAAAATCAACTTCAAACATGGGTGCCAGTTGATCTGCATGATCCGTCAGCCAGCGATCAAAGAGTATACGTTGTGGACACGGTGGTAAACCCGCAGCATTGCGTAAAGCGTAATGTACCAGATTTTCGGGCAACGCCGCCCACTTTTCCAGCGCATTCCAGGCGGGTGCTTCGCTGATAAAATGATACGCATGATCAGGATTTTTTTTGCGGTTGAGCGCAGCGGACGTAACCGTTGTGGTCAACCGAAGCCCTACGAGCGTGTAAAGCATTTTTATTTCTTCCGGTAATAATGGACAAACTTCATGGAATCCACTCGTTACTTCCACCGCTGCCGCCAGCACATCCGGCTTTTCCATAATAACGTAAGCAATCAGAATCGCCAAATCTGCAATCCGTAGCGTATAAACCGCATCGCCAAAATCAATCAGTCCCGTGGCCTTTTGTTTATGTGAATCGACGAGTATATTGTAATTATTGGCATCGTTGTGAATCACCTGACGTGGCAAATTTTCTATCTCCGGTTTTATTTTTTTTATAAAATCATCCAGAAAAGGTTGCACAATTTCCGGGTGCTTCAAGTCCCCGGAATGCGGCAGCAACCAGTCTGCTTGTGCCAGATCCCAGCGTAAAGTACGGTGCGCGTCGGGATCTTCAAAATCTGCTAATGCTTTTGTGACCGTCCCCAGGAGGTGGCCGGTACTGGCAAGCAAGGCGGGAGTATGCGGACTCGTGGTAGCCAGCAAATCACCGGGCACCCAGGTAAGTAACCGGACAAAACGCGCGTTTCCCTCTTCGTCCTTTATTTCTAAAATCTGCGCACCATTTTTAGCAGAGACGACGCGGGGCAGTTGAAAATCCAATACCCGGCTCGCTAAATAAGTCATAATCCTATTCTGGAAAGCGAGTTGTTCCCGGCTTTCGCCAAAATGGGCAATTTTAAGAATATATTCGGTTCCGGTGGAAGAAAGAAAGCGGAAATTAAGGTCTAGTTCGCCAACCAGGGGAGTGAGTGTTCCGGTAAGGGCATAATTATTTTTTAAAAAGATGGGTAAAGCGTCAATCATGGTGTAGTTTCAGTGGTAAGAGGATAGAATAGAATATTGATTGGAAAGATAAAAAAAAGTCTTTACGCAGGTAACGTAAAGACTAATTTTTTGTGGGCGATGAGAGATTCGAACTCCCGACCCCCTCGGTGTAAACGAGGTGCTCTGAACCAACTGAGCTAATCGCCCTTGAAATGAGAACAAGTAAATATCCTCCAAAGCGGTTGCAAATATAGTTTCAATATAATAGGAATGCAAGTCTTTTTGTTAAAAAAATCAAAATAATTTATCCCTTGACTACGTTCTAAAGGCTTATCTTTGGACCCACACTATAGTCGTGGAAAATCTCTCCTGCAAAAAACCTGTCAATTTACAATCACAATTCACCCACAACGGTCCCGGGACTGTTTTATTTAATGATTCATGAAGCGTTTTTTTAAAAAGTTCCTCCTATTTCTGATCGTAATACTCGTTCTCCTGATCGGTACGGCTGCTGTCATTGCTGGTTTTTTTGAACAACAAATTGGCCGTAAATTAATTTCAGAAATCAACCGGCAACTCGACGCAGAACTGGCGGTGGGCGATTTTGAGTTGTCATTGCTTTCCGGATTCCCGGATGCTTCCGCCAACCTGAACACAGTAACGCTTGATGATAATCGAAAAGGGACGCTGATGGAAGCTGATAATTTATCTTTCCGGTTCGGGTTATTTAGTTTGTTTGGTTCCAATATCAAAGTGCACTCAGTGGTGATTGAGGATGGCGCTTTATTTATCCATATTGATAAAAAAGGTCGCGCGAATTATGATATTCTAAAAAAAGGAGCCGAAGAAACGGAAGATGCAGCGACGAGTTCCGAATTATCTATTTCACTCAACGAGGCGGAACTCCGGGACGTGGAGGTTATCTACGTAGACGACCGTGCCCGGCAGGAAGTAAAATTACTGGTCAAAGATGCGCTGGCATCCGGAGAATTTTCCAGTGAAGAATTTTCGCTGACCAGTTTTGCCAGTTTAAAATCTGAATTTATTGAATTATCCGATGGCCGTTATTTCGCCGGAAAAAATCTGGATTACGATGCTAAAATAAAAGTCAATCTGGCTACGGGAGTTTACGAACTGGAAAACGTAGACGTAGGGATTGAACAAAACCGTTTCAGCGTAGACGGAACCGTTGTCACTACTGAAACAAAGGGAAGCCATTTTGATCTAAAGCTGGTTTCCAAGGAAAGTAGTTTAAAAACAATGATTGGGCTATTGCCCGAAAGTTACCGCGAATATTTAAAAGATTTTAAAAGTTCCGGAAAATTTGTGGTGACGGCCAGCATCGACGGCGTGCTCGACCAGAAACGGACACCGGATATGAAAGTTGATTTTAAACTGACCGACGGGAGAATCAGCGGACCGAGACTGGCCCATTCGTTGAAGGATGTCAACTTCACTGCTGCTTTTGACAATAGTAAAAAAGCGAAATCTGTTTTTGAAATTGCTGATTTCAAAGGTTATTTCAACCGGGAACTGATCCAGTCAAAATTGAAGGTCTCCAATCTCGACGATCCCTTTATTGATTTTACGGTGGATGGTGTTTTGCCCCTCGCCTCGGTACACGGACTACTGGATCATCCGGCGATTAAAGATGGCGACGGAGAAATTGAAATAAAAAATTTCCGGCTTAAAGGAAAATATAATGACATGATTAATCCGGCCAGAATCGGACGGGTCAAAACTTCCGGCGTACTCGAATTTGACGACGCAGAATTAAAGATCAACAAAGAAAAAATGGTGATCGACAAAGGAATCATCAAGTTGATTGACAACAGTATGATTTTAAAAGAAGTAGAATTGGAAGGTGCCGGTAGTGATCTGGTTCTGGATGGTAAATTCGTCAACTTCCTTCCCGTACTTTTTGCCGATTTGGAAAATACCAAAAACGCGGAATTAATTTTTCAGAGTAATCTGGAAGCGGATGCACTCGATCTGGACCGGTTGATCAAAATGACTAAAACGGATATTGAGGAGTCGGTTGTTTCGCGCAGCGTGATAGATTCTATTCACGTAGAAGAGAATATGCGCCTGGAACGATTCACCAAATTACTGAAAGGATCTTTTAATGCTAAAATTAAAAAATTCAACCATAACTACATAGCGGGAGAAAACTTTAAAGGAGTGATTGAATTTGAAAATAATGAGATGAGCATCAAGGGAAGTACGGACGCGATGGACGGACGTTTTGTGCTGGATGGTAAAATGTTTTTTAAAGACCGTCCGTATCTGGAAGGAAAATTTATCTGTGAACAAGTGGACGTTCAGGAATTTTTCCGGCAGGCAGAAAATTTCGGGCAGGAAGTTTTACAATATCGTCACGTACGGGGAGAGATGAACGCAAAGATGGCTTTCAGTGCCAAGTGGGCGCCGGACGGAACGTTTCTCTATGATGATCTGCGGGTCTACGGAGACGTGGATATTGAGAACGGAGAGCTGTATAATTTTGAGTTGTTTTACGATTTTGCGACTTACGTAAAACTGAAAGATTTGAAGCATATTAAATTTACCCGATTGCACAATCTGTTTGAAATCCGTAAAAGTCGTTTGTATATTCCGGCGATGTTTATGCAATCGAATGCGTTGAATCTGACGCTGAGCGGCGAACACCGTTTTGATAATAATTTTAATTACAATATCAAGATCAACGCGGGACAAGTGTTATTTTCAAAATTTAAAAAATATAATCCGGACAAGCGGCCACAAAAAGCGAAAAGAAAAGGCTGGTTTAATTTGTACTACCGCGTCTTTGGTAATATTGATAAATATAAAACCAAGTCGGACAAAAAAAGTGTGAAACAAAATTTCACCAAATCAGACCGCCGCAAGAAAAAGATCGAGAAAAAACTGAAAGCGGCCTTTGGAAAAAATGTTGCTACCATTGAGGAACCAAAGGAATGGAAAGATAGCAGCGGTACCAATTCTGATTATACGGACGATACGACCGACGATCCGGAGTTTATCGAAGGCTTTACAGAAAACGGAGAGTTTCTGGAAGAGACGGTTATTATGCCAAAGGATAAATCAGAAACTGCTAATCCTCCTGACAAGAAAAAACCGAAACCTAAACAACCGGTTATTCCGGAGCCGGACCTGGGGGAGGAAGAGGAGTTTATTGAGTTTGAACCGGACGGGAAATAGATGTGCGGAT
>CAKZUV010000312.1 GCA_937921555.1 uncultured Saprospiraceae bacterium | reverse complement strand
TTGTAGTCGCATAAGGGGAAGGTCCTTTAGTTTTTGAATCAGTAATCTATTTCAGAATAAAATTTTGATTATTGCGTGTTTGTAAAATCGAAGTACTGAAAAATTAAACTATTATTGTAATAAGTTACTACAGTTCCACTACTTCATTGTGAGAAAGTCCGAAAAAGCACTACAACAATACTACACAAAATGGTGTTTTACCCTTAAATAAAGGGGGAGATTACTACAACATTCTGCTATTTTGATATTTTGTTAATGAATCAGAGAACAAAAGGGTGATTAATCTTTTTTTATAGATTATATTCCATAATTATCATCGTACAACCTGCAAATGAGCTATTCTCTCCGACAAGGGAATTTAACTTAGTGGCTTAAAAAATAAAACATGTCCCTGAATAAGAAAAGGTATTTTAAAAGAGATTTATCCTGGTTGCGCTTTAACCACCGGGTCTTGCAGGAAGCGTCAGATAGCAGAAATCCATTATATGAACGAATTAAGTTTTTAGCTATTTTTTCTTCAAATCTCGATGAGTTTTTCAAGGTTCGGGTTTCAGATATCAGACAGATAAAAAATCTGGATAAATCGCTGCGGAAAAAACTAATAACCAAGCCTAATAAACTATTAAAAGCGATTAAGAAGGAAGTTTTTGAACAGCAGGAAGCGTTCGGTCGTATTTTCAGGTCAGAAATTATTCCCGAACTGAAAAAGGAAAACATATACCTGGTCTCTTATCAGGAATTCAGCGCAAAGCAGGCCACGTTTGCTAAAAAATATTATGAAGAAAATCTGGCTTCCCTGGAGGATCCGGATATGGATAAGGAAAATCCTTTTATCGAAAACGAAGCATTGTATTTAGTAGGAGGATTAAAGACAAAGTTGTTGATCTGGTATAAAATAAATAATGCTTCTTCCCGCTTTGTTAAGTTGCCGAAAGAGGGAAATCGCCATTATCTTACTTTCGTGGATGATATTTTGAAACATAATCTGGCATTGAAATACGGAACTTCCTTTTACTCCATCAAGATTTCCAGAGATGCCGAACTCTATATTGATAACGAATATTCCGGTAATTTGCTCCATAAAATTAAAGACGCTTTACCGAAAAGAGATAGCGGACAAGTGACAAGAACACTCGTCGAAGCTTCTATGCCTTCCGGGCTGTTAAAAAAATTACAGCTTAAGCTGGATATCAACGAAACAGATATTGTAATTGGAGGTGCCCATCATAATTTTAAAGACTTTTTTGGGTTTCCCAACCCCACGAAGAAAAATTTGTCGTTTGAAAAACTCCCTCCTGTTCCATCCAAAGAATTTGACGGTTATCATCGTATGTTTACAGCCATCGCAGAAAAAGACCGGTTGTTAAATTTTCCCTACGAATCTTACGACCCGATCATCAGATTACTGGAAGAGTCGGCGGACGATCCTGAGGTTACCAAAATAAAAGTTACCCTGTACCGTATTTCGGGCGATTCACTTGTTGCCAAAGCGCTCCTGAAAGCGGTAAAAAATAAAAAAGATGTTTTTGTTTTTATTGAAACGAAAGCCCGTTTTGACGAAGAAAATAATATCAAATGGGGAAAGGTGCTGGAAGAAAACGGTGCCAACGTTCTTTATAGTTATCCTGGAATTAAAGTCCATTCCAAAATTTTGATTATTGAGCGGACCGAAGCAGGGCAGCCCGTATTGTACGGATATATCAGTACCGGAAATTTTAATGAAAAAACTTCGAAAATTTATACGGATTTTGGTTTGCTCACCGCAAAGCAAAAAGTAACCAACGAACTGAATCAGGTATTTCAAGTGTTAAACCGGGAAATAATTATTCCTAAATCAAAAAAACTGCTGATCTCTCCTTTTACCACCCGGACCCGGTTTGCGGAGATGATCGCTACCGAAATTGAAAACGCGGAAGCAGGTAAACAAGCATACATCACGCTAAAAATGAACAGCCTGCAGGATACTGCGATGATTGATTTGTTGTATAAAGCCAGTAATGCCGGCGTAAAAATCACCCTGTTAGTCAGAGGAATTTGTTGCTTGATTCCCGGAATTAAAGGACAAAGCGAAAATATTAAAATCACCAGTATTATAGACCGGTTTTTAGAACATGGCAGACTTTACATTTTCTGTAACGGTGGAAAAGAAAAAATGTATTTGGGATCCGCGGACTGGATGACCCGTAATCTTGACCACCGGATCGAAGTCATTACACCCGTCCTGGATCAGGATATCCACGATCAGCTGAACGTTTTGTTAAAACTCCAACTGAACGATACCGTAAAATCCCGGATTATTGATGCGCAGCAAAACAACAAATATCTGGACCCGAATTCGTCCGGAACCTCGTCTCAGCATTTGATTTACAAGCATTTGTCGTGAGGTGTTGGGGGGCTGTGCGGTTATGTGTGTCATTTGGCATCCCGCACCTTGTGTTCCTCCCTGATTCGGGAGGCAGGCCTGAAGGAAAGCCATCGCGCTGACACACTCGTATGTTGACAGGACACCCTCGGTATTGGTGGTGGGAATGATGGCT
>CAKZUV010000311.1 GCA_937921555.1 uncultured Saprospiraceae bacterium | reverse complement strand
CCAATGAAAAATCATTAGAAGGCTGTATCAATTCGGAGATCATTTTATAGGCAATTCCCAGCATAAAAAATACGATAAGCCCAATTACTTCTACTCGTTTGAATTGCTGTTTTTCTTTAAATAATGTTTTTGCCATAACGCAGGATATTTAAATTTTACTAATAAAAAATTGTGCTCGTTTTTACGACCGTTATCGGGAAAAAATAAACAGTTTACATTTGATTTACCGTAAATTTACATTAAATTAACATTTAATCCAAATTTTTTTACACGAAAATCACTTCAAGGGTTTCATTTAAAAAGAAAAGGCGTGCCGATTTCCGCAATGAAAATACGTTCGGAAAGCATTCAATTCGATAAATACAGGAATAAAAATTCAGGCTGCTGACGTACCTGATGCGTGAGGAGATGATTTTATAATAATGGCGTATCTTTCAGTTTTTCCCAAAGGGTCAATGTTTCTTTCGCTTCTAAAACATCGTGTACCCGCAAAATTTTAGCATTGTTTTCAAGCGCTGCAAAGTGTAGCGCCGTGGTACCATTCAGTGCCGTTTCGGGCGTTACGTCCAGTAATTTATGGATCATAGATTTTCGGGAAAGCCCCACCATAATCGGTACTTCCAGAATTCTGAAGGAGGATAAATTTTTCAGCAATTCATAATTATGATCGACCGTTTTTCCAAAACCAAAACCCGGATCGATAATAATATCTTTAACATCCAGGGCCCGCAACTGTCCCATTTTTTCAATCAGAAAATCCATTACCGTCGTAACAACGTGGCCGTTGTACTGTACGGATTTTTGCATATTCTCAGGAATTCCCTGTATATGCATCAGGATGTAGGGACAGTTGATTTCACCTACCGTTTTGAACATTCCGGGATCAATGGTTCCGGCGGAAATATCGTTGATGATGGCCGCTCCGGCTCCGATGGTCTGACGGGCAACTTCCGACCGGACCGTATCGATGGAAATAACCGTCCCCGGATGTTCTTTCAGGATCGTCCGGATAGCGGGCAGTACCCGGTTTAATTCTTCTTCGACAGGAATAAGTTTGGCACCGGGCCGCGAGGACATCCCACCAATGTCGATAATATCCGCTCCTTCGGAAAGCATTTTTTCTACTTGCGTAAGCAACGCTTTTTCGGTTTGGTAACGACCGCCGTCAAAAAAAGAATCCGGGGTCAGGTTAAGAATACCCATTATTTTGGGTCGGGTAAGGTCCATTATCCGGCCTTGACAGTTGAGGGTGGTATGTTGGTATAGCATTGGTTGTTAATGTGCAATTAGAGCTTGTCCAAATTTTCATAATTGTGCGAAATTGAGAAAATTTTGTTTTGAATGAGGCAAAAAACACAGGCGATGCCATAGCATCGGCGAGGCTTTTTAACCTGCCTTCCTGCGTCGGCAGGCAGGCGACATTCAGAATAAAATTTGCCAATTGTAGCCAATTAATGGAAGTTTAGACAAGCTCTTAATTAGATTATCCGAAGTAAAAAATTTACTAGCTAAAACGCATAACATGTATCTGCGGTCTTTGTTGCCTAGCAAACAAAAAAGAACTAATTGCCAATAGCACACAAAAATTTGTATTCTTGGTACTTTTTTAAGCAACTTAAAAGAGCATATTTAAATTTCTATTGCCTATTGCACTATTAGTTGCCCAACTTTTAGGGGTTCACTATTCTGAATATTGCTAATTTGATAATAATAGTGTCCTACGGGTAAATTTGCAGTTGAGATACTACCGTTATCAGGTCTTTGTTGTAATAATACTTTCCCGTTCACATCAAAGATGCTTATCATCATATTTTCATTAAAATTAAGCACGGTAAATTCATCTCCTGCATTTATGGGGTTAGGATAAACAATTATCTCCGGATTTGAATTTTCGAGTTTAACAGAACGAATTTCTGAGTATTCGGATTGTCCATTGAAATCGACCTGTTGTAAACGATAGTAATTTATTCCGGGCAGTGGCTCGGCATCCATTGCGGTGTAAACTTTTTCGGTAGAAGAAGTTCCTTGTCCGTTTACGGTTTTAATGGTTTCGAATGATCGGCCGTCCGCACTTTTTTGTACATCAAAGCGCTGATTATTGGTTTCACTCAAGGTTATCCAATCTAGTCTGACCTGCTTATTATCTATATTCTTTGCTTCGAAGGAGGCCAATTCCACGGGTAAAGACTGGGAAGTAATTTTAAAATCCCAAATCCCACGGCCATACGTACCGAAGCGCACCAAATTGTCACTAACTACATATTCTGCGGAATAAAAATTCTGGACGGGAGCAATCGTTCCCAACATTTGATACCAGGTTTGCTCTGAAATAACATATACAAACGGTCCTGCTTCCGTGGCCGCAAATAACAAAGTTTCGTCTGTGTTCGCAACGATTTCGTGCACCAGCGTAGCGGGCATTCCATTACTGATATTTGTAAAAGTCTGTCCCCCGTCGGTAGATTGATACACCGAAGGATTGCTGTAACCACTTCCTGCGTACCACACCAACCCGGCAGTTAGCTGAGAGGCAAAAATAGTTGAACCGTACAACCAGTGTTCCGTGGGACCACCAAAATTTGTGGTTTTGTTCCAGGTAGCACCTAAATCATCAGAATAGAAAAAAGTCCCGTCGCTGGTAGCTACATACAGGTTATCCGGTTCTATGGTTGATGCTTCTATGGCAGATATAGTTGCCGTTCCGCTGCTGGAATTAGCCCGGAAGTCATAATTAAATTGCGAAGCCGAAATACTGTAAGGGGCAGAAGTCTGGGCGGAAAGCGTGACCAGGTAAGACCCGTTGCCACCATTCACATTCCCACCAGCTATATAAATTTTATTATCATCAGGGTCGGTTGTTTCCGCCGTTGGAAAAATCCAGTTTGTCACCGGAGGATGATTCCCCGGGACGTCGTAAGCAGCATTATATCCGGAAGTTTGTGGATTGTGATAATAGGTAGTCCATCCTCCAGGATAGACGGTCCACAAGCTCTGGTTATTTCGTGAAAATGCCATGTGCCCATAATCGCCCGAGATGACCTGATCAAAATTGACTGGTCCCGTCGCACCAGCGGCGACGGAAGTACGCTGGTGTCCCTGATCCTGGGTACCACCGTAAACATAATTTGAATTTAGCGGATCGGTCCGGACGTCGTAAAATTGTCCGATATTTAAACCGGACGTACCGATGTTGGTAGTGGTCACCAGATTATCATACGATACGTGCAAGCCTCCGTGGTTGGCCACCAGAATGAAGTCTGTTCCATCGTTTTTTTCAAAAAACTGAATATCCATGATGTCCGCGTGCACTTTGTCCCAGTCCGAATAGTAGGATTGCCAGGTGTTTACTTTCGACCAGTTTCCTCCTCCATTGGCAGTGCGATAAAGTTCCACTTCTCCGTAAGCAATAAAATCAGGATCGTTCGGGGAAACGGCAATTCCCACGCTCCAGGAACTTACCGGCAAGCCCGATACCTGACTCCAGGTAGCCCCTAAATTGTTGGATTGATAAAGCGTATTTTGATTTATCAGGGCATATAAAGTTGTGATTCCTCCGTTGGTATTCCCATCTAAATCCAACGAATTCCCGGTTGGAAGATCATTGTTGGTAGTTTCTAACATTACCGTGGCTCCGTTGACGGAATACAATTCCTCCCCCTGGTGTAGTACGTAAACGGTTGAAGCACCTGGTTGTACCCAAAGTTGCGTCTCACTGGAACTGACCCATCCTGTTCCAACGGGATCAAGTACTCCGATACGGGTAAAATTTTGTCCCAGATCGGTAGACCGGTAGATCCACATTCTGGGTGCCCACGGAGCCGGGTCCCAGGCCCGGCGTAAATAAATCAGAGAGTTGTCAGGCAACGAAACCAATTCGGTTGGTTCCCCCCAGTTTTGCACGGTATTAATATCCATGACAGACGCTGTCCAGCTTGCACCATTATCAGTTGAGTAATATAAATCCTTATCAATGGCAGCTACTATTGTATTGCTTCCGTTGCTACCTTCTACTATTTCCAGAATATTGCTTCGAAATACAGTACTCCGGTTTAACTCCGTCCAGCTGGAGCCATCCAGATTACCCCTCCACAGGGTTCCCCCACCAGAGATACCATATATTTTATCTTCCTCTTTTGCGTACCTGACCGTCGTCAGATTTCCTGCCTGATCGTTACTTCCCAGTTCCTGCCAGCTTCCTGATAACAAACCATTGGCAAATGTTTCGGCAGAACGCTGGGCAGCAACATTTGCATTTCTTTTCCTAAAAATTTCTTTTCTGTTTTCGCTTTCAATCGTCTCCCAGTCTGTACCCGGTGCCGCTCTGTGAATTAATTTCTGCCATTCCTCTCTCGCGTTTCCACCTTCTTCCTGACCGGCAAAAATTTCTGTTTCACCCCTGGTAGGAGCTGGATACGGTTTCTCAGAAGTCGCAGTGCTGTATGGGAAGAAGTAAAGACCGCAGCAAATAGCGATCAATATCAGACCGCAGATAAGCCGTATTGAAATGCTCTTTTTTTTCAAAATATTTATTTTTTAAGAAACTTAAGTAGTAGACTTTATTTACAGTGCATGAAGATACATAATAATAAGCAATTGTCACATTCACTGAGCGAAATCACTTCCGCAACTCCTTCTCAATATATTTTGAGACCGCCACAATTTCGTGATCTTTCAGTAAACCTTTAAACGGCGTCATCAGGCCTTTACCAAAATAAACCTGAGCGACACTTTCCTCCAGTGATAATTTGGAAGCACTCAAGTCCTTTGCCTGATTTACGCCCAGTGCACCGTCAAAACCATGACAGGCCGCACAGAACATTTTATATTTACCTTTCGCATCTACTTCCGCAATCTGATCCTCCGTCGCAGCGGCCAGGATAGCTTTGGCTTTTGCCAGTTGCTCCGGTGGAACCGTACGTACTTCCTCTTCTTCGGGCGCTTCTTCCTCTTTTTCACTGTCCGGCGAAGTACGATTGTAAGAAGCCGGATCGGCTTTTGCACTACGTGGCTTTTTTTCCGAAGGTTGATCACCGGAACAAGCGGTTCCGATAAAAATCATTGCTGACAATACAAATATTAATAATGAACGCATATTGTTTTATTTTTCGTTAAAAATTATTTTATTAAAATTAAATTGCAGAAATTAATTCGTCACAAACAGAAAAAACGGTTGTATGAGACGGATACGGTATGGTTTAAAAATGTTATTTACGCTAAGCACACAACTTCCTGATTCAATATTGAATATCGGATATTCATTTTTTTTCAATATTCATTCTATCCAAGTTTCATTCATTGACTTAACACCTGAAACGCCCATCTGTCACGCAACCGAAAAAGGACCAAAAGCCCGCTAGCTATCCGGTAAATAATCCGCAATAATTTTCAGTACCTCCCGGTTGTGCGGAAATCCCAGATGACTACTCACGACTTCCCGGTTGCGATGCAGTTCGTCTTCGACCACGTCCAGACAATACGGCCACGGTAATACGCCGTCCGACTTGCTGTAAATCGCGGTCGTCAAAATCTTGGTTGGATTTTCGAGTTCCCTGATCCATTCCACATCAATAAAATCTTCCGGATTTCCCTTCAGCGCGTGGACCACCCAACTCGCTCTGGTCGGTTTGGTAATTCCCCGAAAGGGCGATCCCAGCGTAAATATCTGCCGGATTTTGTCCGGATGACGGCGCGCCAGATCCCGTGCGTAAATACCTCCCAGACTCCAACCGATAACGGACACTTTTTGTCCCGTCTCCCGGTACAATTTTACGACTTTTTTTTCTAAAACATCTACTTCTTCCAGATCCGCCAGATTAAAGCCCAGCTCCCAGGCGTGCGTCTGATATCCCAGCCGGTCCAGCATACGACGCATCGGCTCCATCTGAAAATCGTGGGCAATAATGCCCGGAATCACCAGTACCGGATGACCATCTCCGAAACGGGCCGGCTCGTAATTCCGCCGGAAAGACCAGGACATAATCCGCTCCAGCCACGACCGAACAAATTCGATCATAAATAAAAATATCGAGGGTTGTTTTATCTCCTCGGATGCTTTAAAATCTTCCGGCTGCATTAGTTGATTTGACTTATAAACAAGATAAAACTATCCTGGTTCAGCTTCTGATCCAACGTCCCGGCGCAGGAGTCCCCGGAACGCTGTCTGTGCAGAACCACCTTCGTACAGCACCTTGTAAACTTCCGTAGCAATGGGCATTTCAATTTTGTAGGCCTGCGCCAGTTCCATGACTACTTTAGCCGTTTTAACGCCTTCGGCTACTTCGGCCATTTCTGAAATAATATCTTCTATTTTCCGGCCACGGCCCAGATTAAAACCCACGTAATGATTCCGGCTTTTGGTACTGCTGCAGGTCGCCACGAGGTCGCCCATTCCGGCGAGGCCCGCGAAGGTCTGTGGCTGTCCGCCCATGGCGACACCCAGACGGGTCAGCTCCGCCAGTCCTCGGGTAATAATCGCGGCGCGGGTATTGTCACCGGCATCGGCGCCGTCTCCCATCCCCGTTGCGATGGCAATGATATTTTTGAGGGCACCGCCCAATTCACAGCCTACTACATCTTCGTTGGTGTACACCCGAAATAATCCGGTGCTGAAAATTGTTTGTAACCGAATCGCAATCGTATCATCGACCATCGCGATCACACTGGCAGCAGCTTGTCCGGCGGCAATTTCTTTGGCCAGGTTGGGTCCCGTCAGTACGCCCGCCGGATGTCCGGGCATCTCCGTTTCGATCACTTCGGTCATCCGCATTTTGGTATCCAGTTCCAGTCCTTTTGCCAGACTGATAATCGGCACCCAGGGGCGGATGTGGGGCCGGGCTTCGCAGAGTACTTTCCGGAAATGCTGGGCGGGAATACCCATCACCACCACGTCGGCATTTTTCACCGTTTCCTCAATGGTGTTACAGGCAGTCAGCGAAGCAGGCAGGACAGCGCCCGGCAAATATTTTTCGTTCCGGTGTTTTTGGTTGATCTCATTCACCGTATCCTGATTACGCGCCCAGATCAAAGTGGGACAATTCCGGGCCGTGAGCGAGGCGACCGTTGTTCCCCACGAGCCTCCTCCCAATAATCCTACTTTTAACTGCTGCATAATTTATTCGTTTTGGTTAAGTTCCGCAAGAAAACTATTTCTCACTTTTTCAATGTTTTTATCCAAATCTTTTCGTTTCCATCCGGACAAATCTATCGGGTCCAGCACGACGATCTCAATGGTGGTGGGCCGCACAAAACTACTCCCTTTTGGAAGTGCATGGTGCGCATTTTTTATGACAATCGGAATGATGGGAACCCCGGCCTGTTTTGCCAGATGAAAGGGTCCTTTTTTAAATGCGCCCAACTTGGTGGTCCGGCTGCGCGTACCCTCAGGAGCGACCGCGATGGAGACGCCATTCTTCAATGATTCTACGGCGGGTTTCATGGCTTCGATGGCCTGCTCCCGGTTTTTTCGGTCGACGAAAACAACGCCCAGTTGTTTCAGGATACCTCCGAATGGTGGTACGGCTAATTCTTTTTTTGCAATTGCCGTAAAATCGCGGCGCAGCAATTTCATCAAAATAAACATATCTGCGTTGCTCTGGTGATTAAAACAGAAAACGGCTGGCCGGGCACGTTCCAGATTTTCCTTGCCTTTGATCACCAAATCCAGGGCCGCCATTCGACAACCCAAATCTCCCATCATGGCGTAAGTAGCGTTGATCCCTTTGCGCTGGGAAAGATGGAAAACGCCCGTCGTAATTCCTTTGACAACCGAAGGATAAATACTCCCTATGGCCAGTCCGGTCCGCAACGTATTGATGAGTGGCATACCGAGTGGTTCCTCAAACTGATGGATCGGCCAGTTATTTTCAAAAGCAATCTGCGCCAACGCTTTGTCTGGATTGACGGCTTGTGGTTTTCCGACAATTTCCAGTAATGGATAATCTTCAAAACTATCGGTATAAAAATAAGACTTCGACAAATCAATGTCGTGCTTTTCCGCAAAAATGGTGGCCGCTTTGGCTTTGCCTTCGTTCCAGCACATCTCCTCTACCTCTCCCGTAAATTTACCGTCTTCCACGACCAGCGTGGTACAAAAAATGTCGTCTACGCCCAAATCCCGGGCCACGGGGGCGACCTGATAAGGCGTAGCGGCGGATACTATGACTACTTTATGTCCCTGCGCAAAATGCGAGGCGACCAGCGCACGGGCTTCGGGATAAATGGCCGCGGCTAAATATTTTGTGTAAACTTCTTCTCCCAGATTTAGAAATTCTTCTTCTTTCATTCCCTTGAGTCCCTGTACGGACAACCGGGTAAAATTGGCATAATCCCGGCTACCCGAGGCGTAGATCATGAGTACGGCTACGTGGGAGATAATTTCACGGGTAGTTAATTTTTTTGATAAAATCCGGGAACGTAAAAACCGTTTGGCGGAGAAGTCATTAATCAGCGTACGGTCCAGATCAAAGAAGACGGCAATGTGTTTTCCTTTTTCAGATTTGGTGACTTCTTCGGTGATGATGGTTAAATCTGAACCGGGTACTACTTCCATTTCGAGCGGAATCGTGTGGTCACTATCGCGGTCAATAATGGCTTCGAGTTTTTGTAATTGCGAAAGCCGGTTACTCATGGCAACTAAATCATCCTGCCATTTTTCCAGCGCTTCCGTTTTATGATCCTTACCAATGGGAATCAGCTGATAATTACGCGCCAGTCTCAGACCGTTGGTCACAAAAGGCTTTGTAACACTGTCCAGTCTTCTAATGTGTCCCTGCCAGTGAAGGTCCCGTCCCTTGAATAAGCAAGCCTCAATAAATTCATTATCATCAAAAGGGTCTTCGGTGTTCCATTCCAGCAAGGTACGACAGACGACTTTATAGGCTTCCAGATAATTGAGTAACACCGACTCGGCCACAAAGAAGGTTTGTTGTTCCAGTAGTTTGCGAATATTTCCTTTTGGATTTTTTAAAATTTTACGCCATTGCGAATTAAAATGCTGGAGTTCTTCTTCGATCTCGTCGCTGAAACTGGCTTTATTGGAATAGAAAAATTCAAACTTAAAGGTATCCCGCAAACGCATAATTTCTTTCCAGAAATTGATCATTCTACGGGCGGAGTGGTCGTCTCCGATCTTGACAAGTGCCAACTCAATAAAGGCTCGTTGGTACAAATGACCGGAGGCCATATTCGCATAATAATTGGCCGGTAAATATTCGTCCCGTCCGAGGCAGTACTGGGCTTTGATCCCCGACTTTACCTTCTGGACAATGCCACTCCGCTGCAATAAATTGAGGGCATTGGTGATACTTTTTCCGATGGGTTTACCACGATCCAGTAATACATCCTCGCGTCTTTGTTCAATAAATTTCATCAACTTAACGACCCGGAATTCAATATTCTTTTTTGGTAACGAAAAGTGATTTAACAAAATATGACAAACCAGCGAAACGGTGGTCACCGGGGTGATAATATTAATGCGGTGGATTACCTCAAAGGCAAATCGTGGCAGGCGATTTTTGTCGAGATAGCTTTCTTCTTCCTGATTGGGAATAATGGCCTGATGGATTCCTCCGGACTCGACCGGGTCACCAAAACGGATAGCAGCCCGCCCAAATTGATCACCTAATTTTTTAATATAATTAATGGCCGCTCCTACATTTTCTCCTTTTTTATTTTTCCCTTTTGCCTGTTCGGTCATCTCTTTTACATCCGGAATCAAGTCATACACAATGGAGACCGGAATATATTTAAATTCCCGGTTGCTGTCTTTTTCTCCATCCATGATGTATTTGAGAATACCCATTTTGGGCCAGACCAATTTTCCGGTCCGGGAACGGGTTCCTTCGATATTCCACGTAAAATGTTGTCCGTTGTCAATCAGCGTGGTGATAAAATGACGCAGGGTAGCTTTATAGACCGAGTCCTCTTTGAAATTTCGCCGGATGAAAATCATTCCACTGTATTTTCCCAATTGTTTCATGATCGGAAAAGCCATATTATCTCCAGCAAACATAAAGGGAACCGGCATTCCGTAGCGGGCCAGCGTGGTGACGAGTACGAGGGTGTCCAGATAGGTTTTGTGGGTCATGATGAAGGCTACGGGATGCTTTCTGATCAATTTCATCAGCTTCTTTATCCCTTTTTTGTCAACGTCGATTTTATCAGCGTAGGCGCGGGAAATCAAATACTGGAAGGCTTGTATGGATAAAAAATTAGAGACCGGATGTTGCTGGGTGTGTAACTCTTTCAGACTCTTAATGGCGTGCTGTTCTACGTCGTTGAAACTACGACTTTCTTCCTTGGCAATGGCTTTCAGGGTATTCTGGAAGGCTGGGTGTTTTATTATTTCCTGCATTTTCTATCGGGATTTAAATTGGGCCATTTTCTGTTGCCAGAATAAGGGAAACATCATTTTTTCAATATTCGGAGGTAGTTTGTTTACCTTTTTTCCTTCTAGTCTTTGGGAAAGCGCATAAGCGACGACCGTCAAGACAGCGGGATTAGCGCCCAGACCACTGTGAGAACCGTAGACTTCGATATTTTGTACGTCGGGACGAAGGCTTTCGGATTCCAGACAGTTGCGCCAGGGAACGACACCATCCGTTTTGGTATAGATGCAGGTGATGGGCACTTTTGGAACAGCATCTATTTCGGCATTAAAATCTTCGTTTCGCTCGGAAAGCGGTTGTCCGCGCAAAAATTCGTACAAGCCTTTTATGTAAGTTTGTAAACCGTCGATACCCCAGATGGGAGAACCGATGGTAACCAGATGAGCCACTTTATCCGGATGGCGATTGGCGACAACTTTGGCCAGCATTCCTCCCCCACTCCAGCCGACGAGACTAACTTTTTGTTGATGCTTTTCAAATAGCGTAACCAGTCTGTTTTCCAGTTGTGGCAGATAATAAGCCCGGATGAGGTTGATGCCTAATTTCCATTTATAAGCGTGGAAATTTTGTTCCTGTAAAAAATTCCTGAGAAAACGGGTGGAGAAATCTGTTCCAAACAACGGTGGCAATAATAAAACAGGGCTTTTATTTCCGTCAATTCTTTTGGGTAGAAAATTTTGTAAAAAAAACATGGATCCCCATTCAAAAACAGAGCGTCCTTCCAGAATAAAATTAAGCATTCCGGGTGGTTCGGATTCCTGAGCGTTAATTAATAAAATGGCGAGCCGAAACTGCTTGACGACCAAATGGGCTTTCGCTTTGTGCTTTTTGGGCGTTTGTACGGAGTTGGCTACCTGATCCAGTATTTGCACCAGAAATTCATACTCCCGGTTGGCACCTTTATTTTCACAAGCGGCCAGTAATTTCCGGAAACGGTACTCCACGTCTTTATCACTTCCCCGCCCGTAGGATTTTCTAAAATCCAACAAATGTCCCCAGGGATGTCTTTTTACTTTTTCAAAAATCTCCTTGATCACATCGTCATCAACCTTTCGGGAAGCTTCCGTAATGGAAAAAATCAATTCTACAAAATACCGGTAAAGCCTTTCTTTTTTTATCATACAATTACTTTGTTAATCCAGTTAATCATATCATTAATTACCTCCGTACGGTTGGTTTCGTTCAGCATTTCGTGGCGGCCTCCGGGATATAATTTTAATGTCAGGTTTTTCATACCCACTTTTTTATAATCGTTATAAACCCGTTTTACGCCTGCTCCCATCTCCCCGACCGGATCCTGATCACCAGAAAAAATATACATGGGTAAACCTTTGGGAGTTCTTTGTAGCGTACTGGACGCATTGGCTATTTTCCCACCGAGTGCCGCTCCCCGTAAAATTCCGACGTGAAATTTCTCTGAGCGCAACGGGTCTTTATTGAATTTATCCACTTCGTGCGGATCGCGGGAGAGCCAGTCCAGCTTGGTACGGTTCGGCTTAAATTTCCGGTTGAACTGATCAAAAAAGAAGGATTCAATTAATGGGCTGGTAGCCTCCCGTCCCCGGAACCGAACCAGTAAATCGGTGATCGCCACTCCCGCCGGACCCAGTACTTTGATATAACCGGCCGTTCCGGAAATTATAACGGCATCTATCTCCGCTCCATAGCGGGCGATAAAATCACGCGACAACAAAGATCCCAGACTATGCCCCAGCAAAATGAAATAAGTATCCGGATATTCCGATTTGATGAGTTGGGTCATTTCGTGCATGTCCTCTACGGCATCTTCCCAGAAACTTTCTCCCGTGTATTGTCCCAGGGTTTTTCCGTCATTAGCCGTGCGACCATGGCCCCGGTGATCATTTCCATAAACGACAAATCCTTCTTTGTTCAATGCCAATGCCACCGCATCGTAGCGGCCGATATGTTCCCCGATTCCGTGTGCGATTTGTACCACTCCCCGGATGGGTTCTTTTTTTCCCAACGGCCAGTGCGTATAAAATATTTCTTCACCATCTCTGGCCGTAAACGTAAAATTCACAGATTTTACCATTTATTTTGTTATTTTATTTAACAAGCTTAACAATATTTCCTGTTTACTTTGTTTTCCTTCGAGTTTAATGCGCCCCTGAATCTGTGCCTCTTCCCAGGAAAGTTCTCCTTTTACGAGACGAGTCAGATAATTTTCTTCCAGCATAATTTTGGCCTGAAAGTTTTTGGCGGGACGTTTACTGATTTTTGCCGGAGCTTCTCTCAGATCTATTTGCCAGGTTTCCGTCTTTTGCGGGTACTTGACTTCCAGCTGATAGATTCCTTTATTTTTTTTGAGCAAACGGGGATGCTCTTTGAAATACTTTTTTATTTTATTAAAAAAAGAATGCGTCCGGTGTATTTTTTTTGCCACCTTCTTTTTCACCTTGCCCCGTTCCAGAATAATAGCTTCGAGGTCGTTGGCAGATTCTCTCAGATAGCGGGCAAAAACATCGATATCGGGCATCGTTTTGGCGTCCGATGTGGCGGTAATACTGACTTTTCCATTATAAGAAAAAATGGCGATTATCAATCCAAAACCATCCACAACGGGCGTCAGTCCCAGAATAGAATCTACCTTCCGGCCATTTAAATACAACGGAATTTGGGGCCCCGGAACGTTCGAAATCGTGACGTTAAAAGGAGGACGATGTAATTCGTTTAAATTATAGCGCGAGTAAACCCCGGCGGCCAGGTTGGCCAGTCCGAAAGGTACGGCGTTGGCCATTTCAGCGAGCGTATTGGCACCCAACGCCTGGTGTCTGATTTTTCCCTGAATGGTTTGTTCCTGAATGATTTCCAGCCGTTCGATGGGATCTTCCACGTGGGTCCCAATCGGAATCATCATGTTAGAAATCTGATTGTTGATATCATTAGCGGCCTCTTTGGACCGGACAGAAACCGGCACGTTGGCGACCAGTGGCTGACTGGGTAACTTGTCTTTTTCCAGCAAATATTTTCTGATGGCGCCGGAGCAGATGGCGAGAAAAATATCATTGATGGTCACCTCCATCGTTTTCTTCAATACTTTTACCCGATCCAGCGAAATAATAGCGGTACCCCACAATCTTTTGGGAGAAATATGGCCATTGAAAATCGTATGCGGAACCGGATAAGCAGGGTTGATCGCTTCACTCCCGATGGCCATTTTTTTGGCGGCCCGGCTTTTCATAATATTGAACATGGCCTTTCCTGCAATGCGCGGAACCCGCAGTGGATTTTTTAAAAAACCGATATAACTTTTAGCCAGCAAAGTAATATCATTGGGTAGTGGCTGAGGCTGAAAAGGTACCGGTTTTTCATCTTCGTATTCTTTGGTTTCCGGGGTAAAACTAAAAAGCAGTCCCATCACGCCCACGCCGGACATACCGTCGATCATCACGTGGTGCACCTTGGCCAGAATCGCTACTGAATTTTTGGGTACCTGGTCAATATTGGTAATTCCCTCAATAAAATGAATCGACCAGAGCGGACGACGCAGATCAAGCGGGGCGCTGAAAAGAGAGGCGGTTAATTTCCGCAAGGTGCTCCAGTCTCCGGGTTCGGGCAGCCGGATGTGCTGTACGTGCAGATCGATATCAAAATTGGGATCGTCCGCCCAAAAGGGATAGTCTATGTTGAAAGGCACGTTGACCAACCGTTGCCGGAAGCGCTCCATCAGGTGTAATTTATTAGCAACACCGGTTTTAAATTCTTCGAAATCCAGAGAGCCTTCCACCACGGTCAGGGAAGCAATGTGCATTGGACTTTTGGGCGTCTCCGAGTAGATAAAAGCGGCGTCATAGCCTGAGATTGGTTCAATCTGAGCGTTGATCACCTTATTAAACAGGTCTTTGAACATATTATATTTTGTCTTTCGTCAAGGATTTGGGTAAATATACAGTATCTGTGGCAGGTAGACAAAACAAGTTTCAGGGATTTGCGGGAAGGTTACTTCAAATTTATGATGCCAGAAATTAGTATTCAGATTGGTCTCTGCCATAAAAAAAGCATGTACAAACTACGATTAATCTGTACATGCTTTCTTATATTTTATTTCAATTTACCAAATCGCTATTCGTAAGTTTCAAAAAGCGTATCTATGGATTTTCTGATTTTCGGATGATCCTGCGTACTGTCTTCAGAGTGGCGGTACCCGACGGCCAATACCACACTGGCAGTCAGTCCTTTATCGGTCAAACCGAGAATTTCGTTGTATTTTCCCGCATCAAAACCTTCCATCGGAGTGGAATCGATTTTCATTTCTGCACAAGCAATCAGTGCATTTCCCAATGCGATATAGGTTTGCTTTTCAGTCCATGGAATTATTTCATCCTGCGACTTTTCGTTAATCTTCATTTTCATAAAATCGGCGTAGCCTTTTAAATCTTCGACACTAACACCCTGCAGTTTTGCTTTTTTTGCGATATAATCATCCGTATCCTGATCAGAAACCGAGGTATGACTGCAAAAAACAAACAGATGAGAAGCGTCGGTAATCTGCGACTGATCCCAGGAATGCGGTCTTAGCTGTTGCCGGATTTCCGGATTGCGGATATCTAAGATTTTATAAAGTTGTAATCCCCAGGAAGAAGCAGCCAGCTGGATTGCCTCTTTTAAGGTGGCTATATTTTCGTCGGACACTTTTTTAGTGGCATCAAATTTCTTGGTGGCGTAACGCCATTTTAAATCTTTAATCAATTGCATTTTTTATATTTTAAAATAATTAAGTAATGATCAAATAATAACTTCCACATCTGTGGCTAAAAGAATTTAAGCTATACTTCGTAAAAAAGCCTCGCCATAGCTAGGCTATGTCTACGTTTTTTAACTCGTCTAGCTTAAATTCTTCCTAGCCAAGATGACGGACTTATTAATTGGTCGTTACTAAAGAAAAAATTTTAGCGCAGGTTTCAATATTTCTTTTAGTATGATCCCAGCGGGATCAAATTATGTTAGCCGAGATTCGAGGCCCGCGTTCGATCCCAGCGGGATCTCATTATTTTTTGAAGTGCAGATTAAAAATCAATACGTCAGAATTGATAGCAATTAATCCCTGACCACTCAAGGCCCCACCTTATAAAAATTCAAATCCAAAACCCGCAATCTTCGTTTTTTTCCTATCCGGTACGTTTTTCTGCGGAAGATAAAACGTACGATCAGAGCTGCCACAATTGTTGTTCCCGGAATAATAATCGTTGCCGGACTCAGCATAAACTCCGTAAAAGCCGCCGCGATCAGTGATAGTCCCGTAAAGCTACCCGCCGCCACAAACGCATTATTACTCAATCCTCTGGACCACCCCTGATTTTTAAAACTCCGAATTTTTGTAATATCCGAAATCTTCACCAACCGATTGGTAAATAAAATTGATTTTGAATCTACCATAATGTCCAGAATTTGTTCACGAAACCAATGATTTTCCAATTCTCCCGACAACTGAAAAATTACTTCGTCTCCGATGTAGTATCGTTGTGTTTTCAGCGTACCGGCCTTTTCGATTTGCAAAAGCTTTTGGGCAGTGATGAAATTAGAAGCAAGAAAAACAAAAAAGGCAGTCAGAAGAAGGGGTAGTTTCATGAGTTGGATTTATTCAATAAGACGTCAAAAAACGGGAAAGCGTTTGGTAGAAGAAGTTATTACCTGATCAAATTCAAACTACGGCTTTTTTCAGCCCTTTGATAATTCGTTTCATGGACTGTTCAATATCTTTGTAGGATTTTTCTTCCTTTGCGACATAAAGTATCATCAGGGCGATCCGTTTATCTTTGCTCGTTAGATCCTCGTACAACCGATGCTTGTGTAAGCGATAGGCCTCCCGGATTTGACGGCGCAGGCGGTTACGGTCTACGGCGAGGCGGAATTTCTTTTTGGAAACACTCAACGAAAATTGAGCTGGAAACGGGCCTGCTTCCTCGATTGGAATATAAACCACCCGTAATGGATAAGCCGAAAAGGATTTTCCGGAAGTAAAAAGTGCTGCCAGCAGATGATGATTTTTCAGCCGCTCCGCCTTCTTAAATTTGAACGACTGCGACATAACGATGGGAAATTTTCGAGAGCAGTATAAAATACGATAACCGCAAGCAACAGGGCTTGACGGTCACGGGTAACATCAAAATGAACGAAAAGAGGAAGTCAATAGAATTTAGTATTAAAACAACACAAATCTATTTCTTATGCATTTCGTCGGATACCGTTAATTTGTAGCGTCCCTTAGCACGACGACGCGCCAATAATTTACGGCCATTCTTAGTAGCCATTTTGCTACGGAATCCGTGTTTATTTACGCGCTTACGCTTAGAGGGTTGGAAAGTCCTTTTCATCTTAATTAATTTTTCTAATTGGCCGACAAAAGTACACTATATTTAAAGAAATCACAACTACCATCGCACATAATTATCGGAAAACTTCTCTGAAAACGGGAAAATACTCCAGAATATCTCATCTTTGCACCGCAAAAGCGCCACGAACTGTCGGCGACCATCTATTTAGTTTTGCAAAAATATTATACGATCATCTAAAAAAATAAAAATGAAATTAGTTACCGTGGGCACCGTTGCCTTTGACACCATCGAAACACCTTACGGCAAAGCCGAGCGCGTGGTGGGAGGAGCTGCCACTTACATCAGCCTGGCTGCCTCTTATTTTACCAAGGAGTTGGGATTGGTTTCGGTCGTCGGAGATGACTTTCCGGACGAAGAATTAAAGTACCTGCAAAAACGGGGCATCAACCTCGACGGTCTTCAGGTCAAAGAAGGAGAAAAATCTTTTTTCTGGGCCGGACGCTACCACAATAATATGAACAGTCGGGATACCCTTGATACCCAACTCAACGTGCTGGCTGATTTTAAACCAAAATTACCTGCCAGTTACCGCAACGCTAAATTTGTTATGCTCGGAAATCTGACGCCGGAAATTCAGGCCAAGGTCATCGGCCAGATGAAATCCAAGCCAAAACTGATCGTGATGGATACGATGAATTTCTGGATGGACATTGCGATGCCGGCGCTGAAAAAAACGATTAAAAAAGTAGACGTGCTCACCATCAACGACGAAGAGGCCCGCCAGCTTTCCGGCGAATACAGCCTGGTCAACGCGGCCAAAGCCATCCACAAAATGGGCCCCAAGGTATTGGTTATCAAAAAAGGAGAACACGGCGCACTTTTATTTTACAACAATAAAATGTTCTACGCACCTGCCATGCCACTGGCACAAGTATACGATCCTACAGGTGCCGGAGATACCTTCGCCGGAGGATTTATCGGGTATCTGACCAAAGCCAATAGTACGACTTTTGAAAATATGAAACGTGCGGTGATTTACGGATCTACCCTGGCATCGTTTTGTGTCGAGGAATTCAGTATTGCCCGCTTAAAAAGACTGAAGCAGTCGGAAGTGAATAAACGGGTGAAGGAATTTGAGAAGCTGACGAAGTTTACGATGTAAAGAAGCTGGTTAAAAATGAAGCACAATGGTTACGGCTAAGTCATTGACCGCCAATACTTCACAAATTTTTCGGCACCATAGCTTTGGCTACATGAGCTAATGACAATTAGTGAACCCGAAGGGAAGCGGATGCAAATTTGCTTCGTCTTGACAATCAAGCCCGCCTGCCGGCCGGCCGGCACTTACCCTCACCTTTTGTGAACATTCTTAAACAGCTTCAAAATAAAAAAACCGCAAACCAAAAAAGTTTGCGGTTTTTTTTATGCACGGAGTTTTTAAACAACTTCACAGTGCATTTACCAGCAGTATGAAACAAATATTTTATCAACCCACTACGAAAATAAAACCGCTAAAAATGAAATAACCGTCGCCACAAAACCAACCATAAAAATATTATAAGACATCGTTAGAAAACGGTATTTTTTGTCCAGCACTTTTCCAAGAAAATAAAGATCCCGCGTCATATTTCCGTACAGTAATTCTCCGTCCCGGAGCACAGCATCCATGGCTTCTTCGAACTGTTCGAGGCTGAGATTGATGAAATTTCCAAAAAACACAATATTTTTCCGGGCTTCGTTCAGATCTGCTTTACCATCGTTGTGCGCCGTCACTTTTGGACGGATAGAAAGCACTGCAAAGATGAGCGAAGTAAGGGCTGTGACTAAAAACAATACAACTGGCAATAAAACCATTGGCTGTGTTTCCGGAATATTCTGATAAGATAAAACTGATATGATCACTGAGATTAAAATCGCATTCACACTGATCATGATATTTGCTTTGTTGTCGGCGATCGCACTCAGGTTGATGTGATTACGGTAGTTGGTTCTGAAATACGTTTGCGTAGCACTGCCGGGCAACTTTTTTTCCAGACCCTGAAATTTGCGAACCTGTCCGTCTTCCTGGTCGATAAGCTGGAGTTTGTTATGTTGATTTTTTTCTACCCTGCTTTTTTGCATCAAAATATTTTGAGCGACCATCGGAGCAAACTGATTTTTGCCGTAAGGCGTATAAAAACTGGTTCGCAATAATTCCTGCAGTTGAATCTGATTCCATTCCAGTGCGGGAAGTTGCCGGCCCTGCACCAGTTCCCATTCCAGTCTTAAGAGTGGGCGGTGATGAAAAAAGTTATTAGTGGCATTAAAACCATGCAGTCCATCCAGAAACAATTCCGCCGCTTTGCTATCGGGACGATTGTTTTCTTTAGAAGCATTGATACTGTTAATAACGGATCTGATTTTTTTTGCCGGATAATTAACGGAGTTTAAAAAGGTTTCTGCGATTTCAATACTTTTACTGATTGCCCGGTCGTAATCTTTTTGGTAACCGGTTGCGTGCAGCCAGCCGGCGAGCGAAGCCATCTCTTTTGTTTCGCTGTCCGCCTCAATTGCGTTGGCTACCTGCTGGATATGCGCTACGATTTGGGAAGTTCGCTGGTAGTTGTGATACAAAAGGCGATTGTCGTTTATCCGGTTGGATAATTCGAGGACATGCTGCTGCGCTTTTTGTAGGATATCGCTCATCGTGGCTTCCTGTTGGTTATCTCGGGTAGCTGGTTTCATCAATATAATTTTCGTGAAATTGCAAAAGCAACTTCTGTTTTCTCAAAATAGTATGCGAAACTTGTTCGTTCTCAAAGATAAGGAAATTTAGAAATTACCTGCTTAGAATCCCTTCAATCTACCTTTAAATACCTTAAAAATGAGATAATTCGGTTATATTTGTTACCTGAGGCATATTTTTAAGTCAGAAAAGAGATGCAGAAACATGAAAATTAGTTTTTTGCAACGATCTGATTATTTATACATTATACAGCTGACGGTGATTTCCTCTTCAGCTTTAATTAACTAAAAAAAACAAATTATGGATTTAATTGATTTACTACAAAGCCAGCTTTCTGGTAATGTTATCGACCAGCTGAGTAATCAGATTGGGGAAGACAAAGAAAAGACAGAAGTAGCCACCAGTGGTATTATTTCAATGTTGACTGCGGCGCTGGCCAAAAATGCGGCTTCGCCAAGTGGTGCAAGTTCACTGGCTAGTGCCCTGGACAATGATCACGACGGAAGTATTCTGGATCATATTGGAGACCTTTTGGGTGGTAATATGAATAATAATCGGGCAGCCAACGGTGCGGGTATTTTAAAGCACGTATTGGGTGGCAAGCAAGGAAACGCAATCGATGCGATCAGTAAAATGAGCGGATTGAGTGGAGACAAAACTGGAAATCTGATGACTATGTTAGCGCCCATCGTTTTGGGAATGTTAGGTAAGCAGAAACGTCAGAACAACATGGATCAAAGTGGATTATCTGATATGCTAAGCCGTTCGGTAAAGTCTGCAACTAACCAGCGTCAGGAGATGGGACTATTGGGTAAACTACTGGATCGAGATGGTGACGGTAGTGTTATGGATGATATTGCAGGGATGGGTATGAATGCCTTAGGTAACTTATTCAGAAAGAGATAAACAACCTTGTAGTTGGTAAAACAACTTTGAAGAATAAAGCCCGCTTTTGTTGAAAGACAAAAGTGGGTTTTTAAATTTTCTATCATGTCCGATTTTTTAATCCGAACAATTCGTAAAGCAGACAATGCGGCGGTCGCAAAAGTTATTCGTACCGTCATGACTTCTTTTGGCGCCGTTGGAGAAGGTTTTTCGATAGAAGACCCCGAAGTGGATCAGATGTACGAAGCGTATCAGGGACATCAAGCTGCGATGTATGTGGTGGTTGGAAAAGAGGGAAAGGTGATGGGATGCGGAGGATTTGCTCCCTTGACAGGTGGTGCTCCGGATACCTGCGAATTGAGAAAAATGTACTTTTTGGGGGAAGCCAGAGGAAAAGGGCTGGGACAAAAAATGCTCGAAATGTCCCTGCTGGAAGCGAAAAAAGCTGGCTTTAAAAAATGTTATCTGGAAACATTACAGCACATGGAAGCGGCCAGGAAGCTATACGAAAAAGCAGGTTTTTTACCATTGGAATGCGCCCTTGGAAATACAGGCCACGGTGGATGTGATCGTTTTTATCTGAGAAACTTATAGCTTGGTGAGCCTGCTCATTAGCTATTCCGATATTTTATACAATCTGGCCACCTCCACAAATTCTCCGTCTTCTACAATCGTTGCGGTCAGTAATACTTCTCCTCCCGCTTTTGCTTTTTTCAAAATTTTGATCATATCATTATTGATGGCTCCCGTACTTTCAGCCTCGTTAAAGGTCCGGTTTCGCTGATATGCAATTACGAGACTACTGATATCCAAATCATTACCAAATTCATCTCTGACGACAATGGCTTCTCTGACATTGTTTACCAATTCATCCTTGGTGACTTTTTTTGCGGCCAGCGCGCCCCAGTGAATCGTATGTCTTTCTGAAAAGATCGGTTCTACCGTTTTCAAGGCAAAAAGAATGGGTAAATTCATTTCCACGGCAACTGGTTTTAAATCACTTTGCGCGGGAGACCAGTCGGGAAACATATTCACAACCCGGAGCGCTTCTTCGTCGCAGCCACCACCAATATAATTCAACACTTTAGCGTCGGTAACTTTTCCGGTTGCTGTTACTTTAAAACGAACATATACAGTCCCTTCTATATCGTCTGATTGTGCCTGCTCGGGGTAAACCAGATTCCGGGAGATAAAATCAATCATGGCCCGGTTTGAACAATTTCTTTTTTCATCCGAATAATCAGCATAATTTTCACAACCTGAAAAGTAAGGCATCTCCGCAGTCGTTATGTCCGTCCCGGTGTCTGACTGTGCGGCCAGCTGAAAACAAAAAAAGCTTAAGCAAAATAAAAGTAAAGTAATTTGTCTGATCATTGTGTTGGGTTTGAATAAGGTACATTCAAGCTCTAAGTGTTTTGACAAAAATCCAGTCATCAGGCATAGATTAACTTTGTCAGACGCTTATAGTGCACTTAACTGAGAAAATAGCCAAACCCCGCGCCAAAGTCCAGAACGAGGTAGCTTTTAAGATATATTTAATCAGTTTTAAGAAAAAAACAACGAAATCGTCAAAGATTATCGGCTCAATTCCATTAGGGTAGTACGGATGCTCGTCAGATCATTTTTTACAGGACGCTCGGCAAAACTACCATTCTTGTTGACGATATAATATTGCGGGAGTATTCGAACTTCATATTTTTGCGCTATATCCGAATCAATATCTCCGTCCGCCATTACATGCACGCCACCAAAGTCCATCTGCCGGACGGTCTTTTGCCAATCATCGGCATTACGGTCCAGTGAAACATTGAGAATCACAATACCCTGATTTTCCATATCAGTAATAAATGGTTTGAGATTGGTCATTTTTTTCATACAAGGGCGGCACCAGCTGGCCCAGAAATTCAGGTAAACGACCTTGCCGCCGTACTGCGTGAGCTGAACCTCATTTTCGTCAATATCTTTTAACCTAAAATCCGGAGCCGGAGAACCTTCTGCGTAGCGGGTAGCTTTTTGGTAGGCATAATTTACTTTTGCTTCGTAGTCCAGATGGTCGGTATTGTCGATAAAAGCCCAATAGCGTCCAAGCACACTATCCAGTTGTTTGTCTAAAAAAGCTTTGTATAACATTTCCGACTGAACAAAAGCTTGCGTATTTCCTATCAAATTATTCGTGGCAAAATCATATTGCTTAACGTATGGATCGACTTTGTCCTCGGCTTTATCGTACCGGTAATTAACTACCGCAAGGACGTAGTCCCGGTAAAGATGATTTCCGATAGATCCTCCCACGAGTGGAATTTCATCCAGAAATTCAAAGTAACTGTCCTGCAAATCGTAACGTCCTCTGTACAGATGCCCGAACATGAGTTTGTTGTAAGCATAATCGTACATAAATTCTGTTTCCATAAAATTGACAAAATCAGGGGTCAGTTGATTTGCGTTATTTTTACGGTAAAGATCCATTTTGGCGAAAGCCCGGTCTTTTTTAGTCTGTAATTTTTGGTTAAAAGTCTCCGGTGTGGTATTCCGCATATCCTTATCCTGTTTGGGCAACGTGGAATACCAGAAAATTTCTTTTCTGAATTGTACTTTTTTAAACTGATTAAGTTCTTTCGGATTTTCATTTAAATATTCGGAAAGAAAATTATTATTTCCGCCTCCCCGTTCACCAAACAACACGTTTTTAGGATAGCTACCACCATTGATATTTATACCCAAAGTATCGTTAGGTTCTAAATAAATTAACTTTTTTTCCCGGCTGTAAATGAGCGTAGCGTACTGAGGTTCCCGTACGTTGATCCCAAAAGCGAAAGTACCATCATCCAGAATATTGGAAGTATACTCTTCGGTATCACTCGTCATGTAACGAACATTGACCTGAATGGTAATCTCTTTTTCGAGGCTGACCCGATTATTTATTTTGCCAAGTACCAGCGTATTGGCATCGGTAATTTGTCCGGTTAAAGAAATACTGGAAAGTAGAAGTACGGTAATAAGAAGTAAGATACGATTCATACGAATAAAGATCACCAGGATGATTTAAGTAATGGTCAAATAATAAAAGGGGTAACAGAAAAAGAAAAAGTGTGTCAATGCTAAGGAATGTTAAATAAATAAAGTACGATTCTATACTTCCTCTTTTTGCATCACGCTGCATCTCGGTCTCCACAATTCTGTGAAGCGGGTTCTAAAGGAAACCCAATTCGCTGACAGATTTTCTGAAAAATAGTTTTGATAATCAAAGGCTTTTGTCTCTCTACAAATATAACAGTTGTGAAGCACTTCTGCCAGACCCTTTCCTCACGAATTATACTATAAATACCGGATTTCTCTGCTTACCGTTGTTTAAAACTAAAAAAAGTTGATTTTATTTTATGGAATTTCTGCTGTTGGGGCATCATAGTAGAAAAAAAGATGAAAAAACGTTGGAAAAAACAAATTGACCAGGTATTGCTGGGACAAACTTTATCAGAACATTTAGCAATCGACCCGCACCTGGGACGTATGCTTGCCCACCGTGGTATCAGAACGTTGCGGGCAGCCAAAGATTTTCTTTCTCCCACCCTCGACCGTCTGCACGACCCTTTCAGAATGAAAGATATGACTGAAGCGGTTGAACGCCTGGATTTTGCGATTCAAAATGGAGACCATATTCTGCTCTATGGTGACTATGATGTAGACGGAACGACCTCGGTTGCCATGATGTATCAGTTTTTAAAAAATTATACCAATGAAATTACCTGCTACATTCCGGACCGTTACCGCGAAGGATACGGAATTTCCAAAACTGGGATTGACTTCGCCGCCGAACAAAAGGCAGATCTGATTATCGCGATGGATTGCGGTATCAAAGCCGTCGATCAGGTTGCGTATGCCAACGAAAAACAGATAGATGTAATTATCTGCGACCATCATCTGCCGGGTGCCACGCTGCCCGCAGCTATTGCAGTTTTAGATCCGCTGCGATCAGATTGTCTCTATCCGGACACCTGTCTTTGCGGAGCCGGTGTGAGCTTTAAATTAATTCAGGCTTTTACCCAATTTCGGGAAGAAGACCCTGAAATTTGGTATCCCTTACTGGACCTCATCGCCATCGGAACAGCTTGTGATATCGTTCCGGCACTAGGTGAAAACCGTATTCTTTTACGAGCCGGACTGGAGCGTATGAATACGCAGCTACGGCCCGGATTGAAGGCAATTCTGGAAACACGAAAGAAAGAAAATAATCTTACGGTGAGTGATATGGTCTTTGGCGTTGGTCCCGTACTGAACGCGGCGGGCCGGCTGGACGATGCGATGCTGGCCGTGGACTTGTTGCTGGAAAATGATCCGGACGAAGCGATCCGGAAGGCGGGTGTTTTGCATTGTAAAAACGAAGAACGGAAATTTTTGGATCAACAGATTTTTGCGGAGGCACAAGAAAAGTGGACGTCTTGTCCGGAGTTTTTAACGAACAATAGTATTGTTTTATTTGAACCTGACTGGCACCGTGGAGTGATTGGAATTGTAGCGAGCAGGATGGTTGAAAAGTTTCAGCGGCCGGTGATTTTGCTGACGGAGCAGGATGGTAAATTAGTTGGTTCCGCCCGCTCGGTAAGTAACTACCATATCCACGATGGCATTACGGCGTGCAGCCATTTACTGGAAAATTTTGGTGGACATCAGTTTGCTGCCGGATTGACGCTGAAAAGAACAAAACTAAAAGCGTTTCAACTGGCTTTTGAAGAAGTGGTCAGCCGTTCCATTCAACCGTTACAAAAGTCTCCGGTCATTCCGGTGGAAATGATTTTGCCACCTGAGAAAATCAGTTTAGATTTTTGGAAACAGATACAATTGCTGGCGCCGTTTGGTCCGGGAAATCGGAATCCCGTTTTCGTTAGTAAAAATCTGATGGACACGGGAGGAACCTACCTTTTGAAAAATAATCATTTGAAATTATCGGTCAAAGCATCAAACGATGAACGGGCACTGAGTGGAATTGGATTCGGACTGGGAGAGCAGTTTTTTGAATTACCTACTGGCAATCTGGACCTCTGTTACACCCTCGAAAAAAATACGTGGAAGGGAAAATCTACGGTGCAAATGAATGTAAAGGATTTACGAACGGGAAAAAATAATAAGCGATGAAAAAGAAAAAATCAAATCCCAGAAAGAAGGGAAATATCTATGACCGGATTTTCAAAGAAAATGCGCGGGAGTTGTTTTTGCCATTAGTAGAAAAAAAGCTGGGAATTACAATAATTGCTTACGAGGCGGTACCGGAGAAAATTCAAAAGACGACCGAGCGGGAAGCCGACTTTTTGTATAAAGTAAAAACGAAGAAGGGAAAAATATTCTTGTTACACATTGAGTTTCAAAATAAGAACGACCCGGAGATGTTAAGACGAATGTCGGAATATCATGGGTTGTTCCACCGTAAATACAAACTTCCGATTCATCATGTCGTTATTTATCTGGGAAAGCGAAAGCCGACGATGAGAAACCGAATGAGAGAGGAAGAGCTGTTTCGGGGTTTTGATTTGATCAGTGTGTACGATATGGATCCCAAAGAATTTCTTTCTTCTCAAGTACCTTCGGTCATTATGCTGGCGCTACTTACAAAATTTGAAGTTGAAAAAACCGAGACTATCTTACGGTTCCTTTTAACTAATATCAAAAAGTACGCAAAGCAGGAGAAAGACCTGAAGAAATATCTGGAACAATTGTTAATCTTGTCAAGAATTCGTAACTTAGAAAAAATAACCGAAAAAATAATAGATGATATGCCTATAACTTATGATGTAGAAAAAGATGGTCTTTATAAAAAGGGGCTTGTAAAAGGTCTTGAGCAAGGTCTTGAGCAAGGTCTTGAACAAGGTCTTGAACAAGGTCAAGAGCAAATCCTACTCGCCATCAAATGCCTGAAAGAAGGTAAGACCATTCAGGAAACGGCAATCCTGACGGAATTAACTCAAAGGAAGGTCAGAGAAATAAAAAAGCAGGTTACTAAAGACTAAGAAATGTTAAATAAATAAAGTACGATTCTATACTTCCTCTTTTTGCCTCACTCTGCCTCAACAAAATGGTCATTATACACAGCATAACTCCCATTTTTCCTCTTTGATTGAGGCAAAAATAGTTCGCCTAGAATCTGCACTTATTTATTTGCCATTCCTAACAAACAAAAGCAGTATGCCAATTATTTACGACATAGAAAAAGATGCCCTTTATAGAAGAGGATTTAAAAAAGGGTTTGAGCAAGGATTTAATCAGGCACTACTCGCCATCAAATGCCTGAAAGAAGGTAAGACCATTCAGGAAACGGCAATCCTGACGGAATTAACTCAAAAGATGGTCAGAAAAATAAAAGAACAGATTTCTAAATAGTAAACCTCAAATACTTGATCGCCTTGCCCTTTGCGAGGTGCATTTTCTCATAATACGTTTTAATTTCCAGCTCGGGAAAATCCAGTGGTTCGCTGTAAATATCTTCTTTATAATACAACAAATTGGTCGCCGGGTCTGCCTCAAGTACCTCCAGCGTAAAATCAGAAAGCTGTTTTTCATCGGTTTTCAGATGCACCAGTCCACCGGGTTTTAAAATTTTTCGGTAACGATCCAGAAAGGGAGGAGCAGTCAGTCTCCGGTTGGCTTTACCTTTTTTTAGAAAAGGATCGGCGAAAGTAATCCAGATTTCATCTACCTCGTTGGGGGCAACAAACAATTCTATCTGTTCGATCCGGGTACGCAGAAACGCTACATTTTTTAAATCCTGATCCATCGCATCCGTTGCACCTTTCCAGATTCGATTTCCTTTTATATCGACTCCAAGATAATTAATACCCGGATTTTCTTTGGCCATCCCCACCGTATATTCTCCTTTTCCGCAAGCCAGCTCCAGGATCAGCGGATGATCGTTTTTATAATAATGGGTATTCCAGTTTCCTTTCATATCCACCTGTTCCTCGTTGTGATCCACCAGTTTGGGTTGACGGACGTCATGGTTTTGAAAGACGTTGGGAAAAGTACTCAGGTCAGCAAATTTCTTCAGCTTATTTTTTCCGGACATAAGAATTAGTTCCTTTTTTTTGCAAAGATGCTCTTTTTTATCAAAATCAGAGTTAATGCTTATCCCGGATAAAATAGTGAAAATGAGATAACGTTAAGTATGAGAAGCGATTAATCAAGTTTAAAAAATTATGCGTCGTTTATTCCCGATTACTGGCTATATTTGCCCATCAAATTATTCGACGGTTACTAAAACTCAATTTTACAATGAAATTACGTCTATATTTTCTCCTTTTTATAGTTTGCAATATGTATCAGGCAGGTCAGGCCCAGAGTATAGGTACTACTTTTAGAGTGGGACTGAATTCTTCCCGGTTTTTAGGTCCTTCCGAAAAAGCAGCAGACGGGAGCGATCTGGAGGAATTTACTACTTACACAGGTTTCCACGTGGCGGGAGGAGTTGTTTTTAAATTACTGGATCATTACGGATTTAAGGCGGAAATCATGTACACGCAGAAGGGAGGCCGTTATCGTTACGAAGGTCCGTCCACGTATATTTTTACGACTACCCGTAGTGGTAATTATGCTACTGCGGTTGGAACACGGACGGTGTCTACCCGGATCATCAATTCGTACATAGCATTACCCGTCACGGGATATATGAAGTACGGAAAATTTGAATTAAATGCCGGAGTCAGTATCGCAGTTTTAGCTGGTACAGGAGCGGTAGGCGATTTGGTTTTTTCGGGTACGTCCGGGATCAATAACGAACCCGTAGAGATAAATTCTCTCATTAATCACAATTATCGTAGAGACGGATTGGAATTTACCCAAAATATTCTAAGCTTTCAGGAAGAATTTTTCAAGGAAATAACGGTGGACGGTGAGCAGGTCATTTTACTGACCGAAGAAACGGGCTACGCGCAATGGACAGATTCAAGTGTCTTCGGTGGCGTATATGGAAAACCGGAAGTGGTACTGGAAGATAAGCCTTACCGGGGACTGGATTTTACACTCAACGCCGGTGCTTCTTATTATATCAGTCCTGGTTTGTTTGTTGGCTTGACGGCGAGTTATGGCTTGAGGGATGTTACCAATCCATATTTTGAGTATTCTTTCAGTGAATCGGAAGGTTTGGATCGAGTAGAACGATCTGACAATGATCGTAATTTTGTATTAATGGGTTCAATTGGTTTTAGCTTTTAATACTTCGTTGATACTATCGTAATCCAGTACTCCTACAAATTCGCTCTCTCTTAGAACGGGCAGAAAATTCAACTCCACGGAGCGGAGTACAGAAAGTCCGTCCGCTAGATTTTGTTCCGGTGAAAGGACGGGATAGTGCGATGCTGCTACGTCTCCAATGGAAAGTCCGGTATTGTTTTTATTTTTTAATTCCGTGATAAGTCCTGCGGATAAGATACCGTGAAACGACTGATCTGCTTCGTTCAGCACTAAAAAATCTGCCTGGTTTTTAGCAGGCAATGATTTTAAAAAATCGGTGAGGGAGTCGTTGGCATAAAGGGCAGGAAATGCTCTTTTCATCGTTGATCCCACCAACTGACCCGTCAGAATGCTTTCTGTTTTTAATAACCGGTATTCTTTTCGGGCCATCGAAAAAAGAAAAAATCCAAGAATCATACTCATGAAATCCTGTCGGTAAATTCCATACCCAACTAAAAATACAGAAAATCCCTGCCCCAGATAACTGGCAATTTGTGTAGCCTTCAACCTGCCCAACTTGATCGCCAGTGCCGCCCGCAACATCCGGCCTCCGTCCAGCGGAAAAGCCGGAACAAGATTCATAATCGCCAGCGAAAGATTTAACACAAAAAGCATGGGAATCACCCGGTGCCAACGCAAAATCAGCGTACCACGGCTAGAAAAAATTCTACCTATTTCTCCATTGTATTCTAACCATAAAATAATTCCGAGTAATCCTGCGATCAGCAAATTAACGACAGGCCCTGCCGCTGCAACCACAAATTCCTGCAATGGTTTTTTAGGAAGTTCTTCCAGTCTGGCCAAACCTCCAATGGGTAATAGGATGATGTCTCTCGTCTTGACACCATAGTGCCGGGCGGTCAGGGCGTGGCCGTATTCGTGTAAAATAACGGAAATGAATAAAGCAAAAAACAGAACCAGAAAAATAAGAAAACTAATCCCGTCCATTTGAGCGTACCAGCCGTAATAGAGCAGAAAAAAAGCCAGCAGCGAAAAACTCCAGTGTACATAAACTGGAATTCTGGCGAGGGTAAATAATTTTAAAGCTCCTTGCATTCTATTTAATTGGTAGCAGTCTCACCGGTCATAAAATTTTCGAATGCCAACAACAGGGCCTTCGGGGCTTCGGCGTGCACCCAATGTCCGGCGTTGGGAATGGTCACTATTTGTGCTTCCGGAAAAACATTTTTGATGAGTGAATCGTCTTCTTGTTTAATATATCCCGACTTTTCGCCACGAATAAATAAACTGGATCCGCTAAATGGTTCGTCGAGTAAAATATTATCCAGAATATGTTGGTAATTTTTATAAATAGCAGGCAGATTCATTTTCCAGCGGTAACCACCCTCTTTTTCGCGGGTTAGATTTTTTAATAAAAATTGGCGAACGCCAAAATCCGGAATAGCGGACATTAACTGCTCGTCCGCCATTTTTCTGCTTTCTATTTTGGTCAAATCAACGGATAGTAATGCGTCAAAAATTTCCTGGTGACCGCCTTCGTACGCTTTTGGCGCAATGTCAACTACGATTAGTGAACGGACCATTTCCGGATAGCTGACCGCAAATTGCATTGCCGTTTTACCACCCATAGAATGCCCGATGATGGTCGCCTGACTCATTCCTTCACTTTCCATAAAATCCTTTAAATCCTCCGCTAACAGCGAATAGTCAAAGTCGTCCGTATGGGGGGATCGGCCGTGATTCCGCTGATCGACCAGGTAAACTAAATAGTTTGCAGATAGCTGCCGGGCAATGGTTTGCCAGTTATCCAGCGTACCGAAAAGTCCATGTAAAATAATGACCGGATTGCCCTGACCGTAAGACTTAAAATTGAGTGAAATCATTTCTAATGTTTTATTATAAAGTCTAATATGCTTCCTAAACATCGATTTGCATAAATACTATAATCAAACAACCATCCCGTTAAGGAATTGTTTATATTTTTGCCCAACAGATGGACTGGGTAGTATTCCGCACAAATATAAACAGATGTTTAACTTAGTATCTCCTTTTCAGCCGACCGGTGACCAGCCGACGGCGATCAAAAAACTGGTAAACGGTATCGAAGCCAATGATGTCGCCCAGGTATTATTGGGTGTAACGGGTTCGGGAAAGACTTTTACAATGGCTAATGTTATTGCAAAACTCAACCGGCCAACCCTTATTCTGACCCATAATAAAACATTAACTGCCCAGCTATACGGAGAATTAAGAGATTTTTTTCCTAATAATGCGGTAGAGTATTTTGTTTCTTACTATGATTATTATCAGCCCGAAGCGTACATTTCTTCTTCTGATACTTTTATTGAAAAAGACTTGCAGATCAATGAGGAGGTAGACAAATTACGTCTGCGGGCTACTTCGTCACTGCTTTCCGGGCGGAGGGATGTCATCCTCGTGGCGTCGGTTTCCTGTATTTATGGTATGGGAAATCCCGAAGATTACAAAGAGGGCATCATCAGAATCGGAAAAGGAATGACCATCACCCGGAACACTTTTTTGTATCGATTGGTAGAAAGTTTGTATTCCCGTACCGAAACGGATTTCCGCCGGGCTACTTTCAGAGTGCGCGGAGATACTGTGGATATCAACCTGCCATACGTGGATTACGGTTATCGGATTACCTTTTTTGGAGATGAAATAGAAGAGATCGTCCGCATCGAAATTGAAAGTGGAAAAAGAATTGAATCGATGTCTACGGCGGCTATTTTTCCCGCCAATCTCTACGTTGCTCCCAAAGACCGGATGTATGAAATCGTCCGTAATATTGAAGATGAACTTTACGCTCAGGAAAAATATTTTGAGAGAGAACGCCGAATCCTGGAGGCAAAGCGTATCAAAGAGCGAACCGCCTTTGACGTGGAAATGATGAAAGAACTGGGTTATTGCAACGGGGTAGAAAATTATTCCCGCTACTTTGATGGTCGTGCACCGGGCACCCGGCCGTTTTGTCTGCTGGATTATTTTCCGGACGATTACTTAATGGTGATTGATGAAAGTCACGTGACCGTGCCGCAGGTGCGTGGTATGTGGGGAGGAGACCGGGCCCGTAAACTTAATCTGGTAGAACACGGTTTCCGTTTACCTTCGGCCCTTGACAATCGCCCGCTGAATTTTGAAGAATTTGAGGGGATGATCAATCAGGTGATCTTTGTGAGTGCCACGCCGGGCGACTACGAAATGGAACAAACCCAGGGAGAGATCGTCGAACAACTCATCCGGCCGACCGGTCTTTTGGATCCACCGATTGAAGTACGACCAAGCCTGAATCAGATTGATGATTTACTGGAAGAAATTGACGAACGAATCAAAAAGAACGAACGGGTGCTGGTGACTACTCTGACTAAAAGAATGTCCGAAGAGTTATCCAAATATTTGCTGAGCCTGAACGTCAAATGCCGGTATATCCATTCCGAAGTAGACACGATGGAGCGAGTAGAAATTTTAAGAGACCTCCGGCTGGGAACTTTTGATGTGCTGATTGGGGTCAACCTGCTGCGGGAGGGACTGGATCTTCCCGAAGTGTCACTGGTGGCCATCCTGGACGCGGACAAAGAAGGCTTTCTGCGGAACGTCCGTTCGCTCACCCAAACTGCCGGGCGGGCTGCCCGTAATGCGAATGGATTGGTTATATTTTACGCGGACAAGATGACCAATTCTATGGAAATGACCATCGATGAAACCAACCGCCGCCGGGTCATTCAGATGGCTTACAACGAAAAGCACGGCATCACGCCAAAAACAGTTACAAAGTCCCGCGAAGAAATTATTAATTCAAAATCTATCCTCGATATTCGTGGTAAGAAAGCCTACGTAGAACCCGACGAACCGAGCCTGGCTGCCGATCCCGTGGTGGAATATATGAATCGGGATCAGCTGGAAAAGATGAAAGCCGTCACCGAAGCCAAGATGAAAGCTGCCGCGAAAGAACTGGATTTCATGGCCGCCGCACAGTTCAGAGACGAATTATTTGCGATTAAAAAACGGTTGAAGGCAATGTAGACTTTGGTTTTTATTCTTTGGTCTTTTTTTACGCAATGCTAGCGTATCAAAAAAACACAGATTGTTGAACAGTCCCCATGACCGGTCATGCGCATCAGAAAAATATTTTTAATTAAAGAAATCATAAACTAAATTACAGCTTTTCTATTGTTATTTTAACTTCTTGTGAGTTGGATTTTCTATTTTATATCACTGCAAAAATATGGCTTCTTTGGTGGAAGTGGAGGAGGGATTCAGAAGATTTACGTTTTCTTAAATCGTAAGAAAATAACAAAAATCGCGAAAATTGAATTTACCACAATAAGTATTTCTGTCAAAAAGAAAGATATTTTTTCTAACTTAATGAGTACATTTCCATGATGACGATAGTTAGGGTCAATAGTGAACAACAATACACCAAACACAAAAACCAGGATATATACACTTGAATAAAAAATTACTTCTGAGATAAAGAATAATTTTTTATTCGACTTATGCCTAACAGACACTTCCCAGTGCGGGAAACCAAAAATAAATAACATAAAAACCAGGATAAAAAGAGTGGGCGTCCTAATTTCTGAGAATCTTGTATAAAAAAAGAAATCTATACAAATCATTGAGATAAGTGCAATCGTTCCTAACCACCAAAAAGCATAAGGATAGAATGCTTTTTTCATATTGCCAACACTTTAATCTTTAAATTGACAACCGTAGGTTATCATAATTTCATCAACACAGGATTTGATTTATAATTGTTTCGATTTAACTTCTAAAGCCAACAATCAAGTCTACTATTAACCAGACCAATAAAATTGGATGGCAGATAAAATAAAGCAAAAATAATTTCTCATATACGGCTCTTAAATCAATGGTAAACATGAAAGCATTTAAAAGCACACACATAAACAATAAAGTACCGAACCAATAGACAACCTTTGCAAATTTCACTAAGTACTTTTTTGCTAAAACCTTTTTATAAATGGCTAAGTGGATAAACCCAAAAATTAATAACACAAAACTAAGAATGCTGCTAGCAAACGTCACTGGTATATGCTTTACCTGACTAATCGTCGCAATTTCCATTACTATTCCTCCAATAAAAATAATTATTGAAAAATTAAAAAGGCCGTAAGGATATTTAAAGATTTTCATATTGTAATATTATTATTCTGATGTATTCCTAACATACCATTATCGTACTAACACCACTTCTCCTCGCATCTCCGTACACTCGCCACGTGGCACTCGGTACTGCACTTTATAGACGTACATACCCGATGGAACACTGCCGCCATCCCAGCCCTGCTGCGCATCCGTCGAACTAAAAACCAGACCTCCCCAACGATCAAAAATATTCATTTTAAAATCTTGTAAATAATCCGTCAAACCAACACCGATAAAGACGTCATTGAGTCCATCTCCATTTGGGGTAAAAGCATTTGGTAAAAAATAAGTTTGAGGAGGAATTACATCAACCTTTTGAGTCAACGTATCAAAACAGCCATACTGATCTTCGACAATTAAAGTAACCTTCTGATAACCTGTATCAGAAAAAACATAATTAGTAAACGGACGAATATCGGGGATCGAAAGGGTATCAAAAATCCAATTCCAACCCAAAGCTCGCTCGGAGGCATCCATAAATTGAAATTCTGTGAATTTTTCAGGATCAATAGACGGCCTCCAAGTAAAGCCAGCCTTTGGCGGAAGATCCGCAAAGATTAAATCTTCAAATACTGTGTCCACAAAGCATCCAAACGGAGAAGTGATGGATAAGTAAACACTATAGTTTCCAGGAGTACGGTAAATATGTGAAGGAGCCAATCCTGTATCTGTACCTCCGTCACCAAATTCCCAATAAAGTTGATAAGTCGTATCCACGGGGCGAGAGCGGTTTTGAATGGTCGTCGTAAGCGGTGTACATCCAATTGCTATATCGGGTGAGACCAGAATTATTTCAGGCGCAGGTCGCCAGGTTAGATTTTTAAATAAGGTGTCAAAACATTGAAATTCATCTTCGACGATTAATTGGACCTGGTAGGTTCCAGCATCGGTATATTGGTGTGCAGGACTTACTTGATTTGTGGTCAGGCTATCTCCAAAATCCCAACGATAGTTATTAATCACGGCGCTACTGACTGGAGTGGCGATAAAATCAACTGGCCCTGCATCACAAGTATCATAAGTCATCAAAAAATCTGTATCTAAAAAAGATACTTCCACGACAAAAAAAGCGGTATCATTACAAATACTATCTGGGTTGACTACGAGGTGTCCATAAAAAACACCTGTCTGATCAAAAATAAAAGTCGGCGTTTCCAGGTTACTAGTCAACGGCTGATCGGGATAATCTATAAACCATTCGTAGTCTGTTATAGACTCGGATGGACTACTTAAGTTTTGAATCGTCAAAGCATTTTCGTTACAGAGTTGATAGACAGCTCGGTTTTGATAATCCGTAGTTTCAGACTCAAGATCGGCAGTGAGGAGCGGAGAGCAAGCAACGACATTGATCGCAATATCTTGTCGAATAGTTCCTAGAAATTGACCATTTCGATATTCTTCTACGCAGATACCGACGGCGAAATTTCCAGTAATCTGAGGGGTTCCAGTTAATTGTCCTGTCGTAGGATTGATGGCTAGACCACCTTGTCCGAGCGGGTAATTGGTGGCATAAGTTGGGAGTAAGTACTGGATGGTAGGCCAGGGGGGATTTTGGGTGAGTCCCATCAGAATATTATCACCAAGAGGTGTACAAAATTTATAAACCAATTGATCGCCATCAGGCTCAAAAACATTATAAGCGTAATTAATGTTTTCGTTTACACAAAAACTTAGAAAACTAGTTTCTACAAAAACAGGACTAGTATTATTATTTTGGTAAGCAAAGTCGTTAATCACAACATTCACTATAGTACCAAAGGTATCTGGAGAAACGATGTTATTCAGTAATACATCACGACAACATATTTTAGAAGAAATATCCATGGGAAGCATATCCTCTCTTACTGAAAGTGTATCAGAGTAGAATAATTTATTATAACAAATCCCAGGTGGTCTGTTATTGCAAGTAACAAAATTATATTCAAAATTTCGGATACTATCAATAGATAATATTCTTCGCTCTTCCCCCAAGGGAGTAATAGAATTATTGATTAACATTAGTAAATCAGTGGTATCAGGATGGGAACATTTCATGTAAACAATGAAATTAAACTGATAAAGCTTTGAATTTTCATAGGCTCCTTCTCCTATTAATTCGTAATACATCTCGCTGCCTATTTGATGGTCTGCAAATAGTGATGGGCATCCTA
>CAKZUV010000310.1 GCA_937921555.1 uncultured Saprospiraceae bacterium | reverse complement strand
GTAAAAGATTTATCTGAAACTTTTATCTAAAACCTGACATTATTTGTTTAAATTTGCCCCGACTATGTAAGATACCTTATGGCGGCGCTTTTGCTGTCAACAACTGCTGGAGAGCTCACTAAACGTGATATCGCAATGATTCAACGACTGTTAATCAACAATTACGCGCTCATCGATGAGCTCGAAATTGATTTCTCGGAGGGACTGACCATTATTACCGGAGAAACCGGTGCGGGTAAGTCGATCCTCCTCGGGGCGCTGGGCCTCATCATGGGCAACCGGGCCGACACCAAGGTTTTTTATCACACCGATAAAAAATGTATCGTCGAAGGTTTTTTCGAAATTTCCCGTTACGGATTAAAAGATTTTTTTGACGAAAAAGACATCGACTACGACGAGGAAATCGTCATCCGCCGGGAACTAACACCTGCCGGAAAATCGCGGGCTTTTGTCAACGATACGCCCGTCAATCTGAAAACGCTCGGCCAACTTACCGCCGCCATTATCGACCTCCACCAACAGTTTGATACGCTGGATATTCATAACGTGTCTTTTCAGATGCGCATGATGGACGCCCTGGCGGGAAACTATCCGGCACTGGAGATTTACCAAAAAGAGTTTTTTACTTACCAAAAAAATAAACGCCAGCTCGCTGACCTGATAGATCGTAATCAGTCGGCCACCACGGAGATTGATTTCCTCAATTTTCAATTACAGGAATTTAACGGCGCGGAACTGATCGCTGACGAGGATACCAAAATGGAATCGGAACTCGCCCGCCTGACCAACGCCGAAGATATCAAAAAGACGCTCAGTAGTGCCTACCGGATGATGAACGACGACGAACAGTCCGTCATTGATCAGCTCGAAAAAGTAAGCATGGCACTGAGCGATGTAAAGGACTACGATCCGGCGGTGGCCAAAATTTACGACCGCTACGAAAGTATCCTGATGGAACTGCGGGATATTTCTACTGATTTTGAAAAAGTAGCGGACGATACCGAGTACGACGGGGAAAGAATCGTGGAATTGCAGGAACGGCTGGACTTGATTTATAAATTACAAAACAAACATCGCGTAAAATCTGTACTTGAATTGCTGACTATTCAAACCAATTTACAAAATCAGCTGAAAGGATTCGGGGATTTGTCGGAAGACATTGAACGATTGCAAAAAGAGATGGCGAAACAGGAGGTTTCTTTACAGAAACGTGCCAGAGCTTTGCGGAAAAAACGGCTGTCGGTCACGGGTGGTTTTGAAAAGAAAGTGGATGCGATGCTGACGCAATTGTCAATGCCCCACGCGCGGTTACAGGTGGAGGTACGCGAACTGGAAACGCTCAATAGCACGGGAATTGACGAGGTGAATTTTCTGTTTGCCTCGAATAAAGGTAGTAAGTTTTTACCACTGAAAAATGTGGCTTCGGGTGGAGAATTGTCGCGTTTGACGTTGTGTACCAAGTCTTTGGTCGCGGATGCGATTCCCTTGCCCACCCTGATTTTTGATGAGATTGATACGGGGATTTCGGGAGACGTTGCGCTGCGGATGGGAAAGATTTTACAGGAGCTTTCAGGACGACATCAGGTGGTGAGTATTACGCACAGTCCACAGATTGCCGTCAAAGCGGATACGCATTATTTTGTTTATAAAAAAGAAATGAAGGACCGGACGATGACGCGGGTGAAGGAACTGACGATGGAGGAACGAATCAGAGCGGTGGCAACGATGCTGAGCGGAAATCCTCCTTCGGATTCGGCGATTGAGAATGCGAAGGAGCTATTGTTGGCGACTTGATTTGTTGATTTGTTGATTTGTTGATTTGTTGAATCGTTTAAACTAAGATCAGTAAATCAAAAACAACGAAAGAGAAATCTTTTGATTAGCAGATCACTCATTTTTTAATTTTACGGTTCTTTTTATTTAAAAATAATTACCAACAGACTTTTTATTATGAACTTACTGGAAGGAAAACGCGGGGTCATTTTTGGCGCCCTGGACGAAAAATCAATTGCCTGGAAAATTGCTGAACGATGTGTGGCACAGGGTGCAAAAATAACCTTGACCAATGCGCCCGTAGCGCTGCGAATGGGAAAAATTCAGGCGCTGGGAGAGCAGTTAAATTCCGAAATTATCGCGGCGGATGCGACGAGTGTTGAAGATCTCGAAGCGTTGTTTACGCAGTCGCAGGAGATTTTGGGTGGTAAACTGGATTTTGTCCTCCACTCTATCGGGATGTCGGTCAATGTCCGTAAAAAAAGATCTTATACAGATATCAAGTACGACTGGATGCAGAAGACATTTGATATTTCGGCGATCTCTTTTCATAAAACGATGCAGACTTTGTTTAAGCTGGATGCGATGCAGGACTGGGGTTCTATCCTGGCGTTGACGTACATTGCGGCGCAAAGAACTTTTCCGGATTATAGCGAGATGGCTGAATCCAAGGCCTTGCTGGAGTCTTTTGCGCGTAGTTTTGGCTACCATTTTGGGAAAGCCAAAAATGTGCGGGTGAATACGGTTTCTCAATCTCCGACGATGACAACGGCGGGCAGTGGTGTAAGTGGCTTCGATGAATTTTTCAGCTACGCTGATAAGATGTCGCCACTCGGTAATGCTTCCACGGAGGCTTGCGCGGATTTTTGTATCGCTATGTTTTCTGATCTGACCCGTTCGGTGACGATGCAGAATCTCTATCATGATGGTGGATTTTCAAGTATGGGAATGAATCCGGATGTTTTGGGATAACTGACCGATCCCGACTGAAAGGAGGGCGGTGTGCGACAGCGCGACAAGGGAAGGAACTGCGGAAGCGGTTTTTGATGTGTGGATTTTTTGATGTGCGGATTAGCGGATTAGTAGATGTGCAGATTAGTGGCTTAAAATAACCAGATTTCCTTTGATAAAGTCCAGTCAAAAAAATGTTGGAACTCCCTTTAGGGCCGGGGTACATTCCAACATTTTTTTGACGATCGGATTGGTGAATGTGCGGATTTTTTGATGTGCGGATTTTTTGATGGATTGGTGGATGTGCAGATTAGTGGCTTAAAATAACCAGATTTCCTTTGATAAAGTCCAGTCAAAAAAATGTTGGAACTCCCTTTAGGGTCGGGGTAAATTCCAACATTTTTTTGACGATCGGATTGGTGAATGTGCGGATTTTTTGATTAGTGGATTGGTGGATGTGCAGATTAGTGGCTTAAAATAACTAGATTTCCTTTGATAAAGTCCAGTCAAAAAAATGTTGGAACTCCCTTTAGGGCCGGGGTACATTCCAACATTTTTTTGACGATCAGATTGGTGAATGTGCGGCTTTTTTGATGTGCAGATTAGTGGATGCACCAGATCTTTTCTTCGAAGAACAGCCAAGGTGAAAATCTCAAAAATCTCCCCTACGGGGCCGGGGGCAAATTTTGAGATTTTTGCCGGTTTTACTTTATGATAATTTGATGGGCATAACTGACCGATCCCGACTGAAAATTAATATGTTCACACCATTGCCATCTTCGTATAGATTTTTGAAAACAATGATTCTTAAAACTTCTGTCATATTCCCGGCAAACCAATAGTTCATTTTTTACTAACTTGCATTATTACCATCTTCCATAAAATATCTGATCCTTTGATTAAGTTTCATGGTGGGATTTCATGTAAAATCTCAAAAAAAATTATCGTGCGTATACTTTTACTTTTTCTCCTCAGTCTCCCCTTCCTTCTAAAGGCCCAACCCACCGAATTAAATTTACTGGGTACCTGGAGCGATTCGTCTTTACCCAACACCGCCGCCTGGGGAGGTCCGTATAATGAAATCTGGGGACTGGTTGTCAACGACCACGAAATTGCGGTCATCGGTTCCACGATGGGTACGCACTTTATCGACGTAACAGATCCGACCAATCCCGTGGAGATAGCGGATGCCTTCGTTCAGGGAGCGACTTTCGGACCGCAACTTGTCCACCGTGATTTTCACGATTACCAGGGATTTCTGTACGTGGTCGCAGATGAAAACAACAACAGTACCCTACAGATCGTCGACATCCGAAATCTGCCCGAATCGACTACGGTCGTCTCAGATAACAATGACCTGCTCATCCGGTCGCACAATGTTTTTGTAGATTCTACGCAGGCACGATTGTACGCTTGTGGTATTCGCCGTTCTACCGGACGGGATGCTATGTCGATGTATGATATTTCAGATCCGGCCAATCCGGTTCAATTAGGGATTTATAATAATATTGGAAATGTAGAAATTCCTTACGTACATGATATTTTTGTCCGGGATCATATTGCCTACCTGAACAGCGGGAACGATGGTTTTTTTGTAGTGGATTTTACCGATCCGACAGCGCCGGTTTTGCAGGGAACGATGAACGACTACGTACAAGCGGGCTACAATCACTCCGGCTGGCTGGATCACAAAGGTCATTATTATTTTCTGGCGGATGAAAATCACGGACTGGAATTAAAAGTGGTAGATGTCTGTGAGCCGGCCGATCTTGAGGTGGTAGAAACCTTCGGAACAGGTTCTGATTTTGCGGGTAGTATCCCGCACAATGTCCTGATTGACTGTAATATTTTATACGCTTCCTGGTATTACGAAGGCGTACAAATGTTTGATATTTCGGATCCGACCAATCCGGTACGAATTGGTTTTTATGATACTTTTGATGGACCGGATGCTTTCTCTTTTGCCGGTAACTGGGGCGTTTATCCTTATTTGCCTTCGGGCAATATTTTAGCATCGGATATGCAAGGCGGATTATTTGTTTTGGAAAATTTCGTAACCCCGGATTGCGATGCTTATCAAGCCGCGTCGTGCGAAAATGCGGTGGCAGTAGCAGAGTTATTCCAACCCGTCAAAGCCCTGAAAATCTATCCGCAACCCGTAACGGATCAACTGACCGTTGACTTTTTTCTGGAAGAGCCGACGGCCAATCTAAACTTCTCGTTAACGGATATCAGCGGACGTCGGGTAGCTGTCTGGAATAACCGGGCAGTCTTTACGGGCGACAATCAATTTAGTCTGGAAATTCCTGGTTCTCTGAATAACGGTTTTTATATTATGAATATTGATAACGAAGATGATACCGTAAGAATTACCCGCAAGGTCGTCGTGCAGCGATAACAGCAACTGCTCCCGAAGCCTTATCATCCGGGTATTTTATAATGCGAATACCAATACCTTTCAACGTATTCGCCCGGCACCATCCCGCAGAGAATTTTTATTGGTTAATGACTGACAAAATTTACTTATTTTTGGAGATTTATCATCCGGATTAATGCGTTTATTTAAACAGTTATTTTTACCAATATTACTCTTCGTTTCTGCGACTTCGCTTTTCGGACAATTTCCCGGACAAGGAGGCTTTGGTGGTGGTACTACCAGTCCCGGTAGTACCCAACAGGAGTTTGTGGAACTGATAGATACCTTCGGGGTATTCTATTTTTTTGTGGATAATCCGAATGAAGAAACGCCGTTCTCCGATACGCTTCTCCAGCACTTTCAGCAATACGATCCGGTCCGGAACCGCGATTTTGAATATGCTAATTTAGGCAACCAGGGATCTCCGGCCCGTCCTCTTTTTTACCAGCCTACTTTCAGAAAAGGTTTTGACGTGGGATTCCATCAGTTTGATATTTATCACGTTAATAAAACAAATACACCTTACTACCGGCTCGAAAACCCATTTACCCGGGCCTCTTATTCTCAAAATAACAAAGATAATTTATTCTTTAAAGGCGAATACAGCCGTAATTTTTCCGATGGAATTAACGTGTCTATTTTTGCCCAGCGGAGCAATCATCTGGGACAATTCAGAAACCAAAGGGCACGGAATACCGCCTTTGCCAATAACTGGTGGTACCACGGTAAAAATGGTAAATACGATGGATTTTTTGCCATCACTTCTAATTCCAATTTACACCTCGACAATGGAGGTATTATTCCCGTGCCGGATAATTTAGCCGTTCAATCCGGAATCCTGCTTCCCGTAAATATCCAAGATGACGCAACCACTAAACACACTAAACGATCTTTTACATACACACATTACTATAAGCTTACCGGAGCTGTACCGACCCCACCCCGCCAGCCAGAAATTTTAAATCAACCAGGTCGTCCGCCACTAAATCGACCACGTCCTGTTCTTACACCGAAAGATAGTTTATTACTGGATTCGTTGTTTGAAAGTGGAGTACTGGACAAAACACTTCCGGATAGTCTTCAACTAACCAAACTGGATTCACTGACCGGGGCACCGGTCCCTGCGGACGCTTCGGCAATTGATACATTCATTAATAAAAATTTACTGAACAAAACCATTCCGCCCGACACCCTCATTCCCCCCGTGGAATCAATCGTAAAAGATACCTTATTCAAAGATTCCATCAGGGGAGATGTAACGCTGGGAGATTTGGGATTAGGCAAACGATTTTCTACCGATGATCTTGCGGTTGACGGACCGATCCAAAATACCATCCCGCCGGCACCACTGATTCCCAATCGACCCGGACCGCCAAAACGTGCCATTACTTTAGGCCATCAAATAGCTTATCATTCTGATCGATATTTATTTTCGGATACCAGTCCGGATACCAGTTTTTATGATTTGAAATATGTTACAAGCCAACGCGGGATTCGTAATTTTATTCATCATCAAAAAATTGAAAATGATTTCCGGATCAGCACCTTCAAGCTACGGGACGATAAAGAAAAACGCAGAAATCAACGGGATTTACTGGAAGCAGGACTAACGCATACGCTTCATTTTATCACACAGGAAAATGAGCAACAAATCCTCAATAATTTATTTTTACATGGTCGCTTCAACTTTAATCCCAGAGACAGATTTAAGATCAACACTTATTTTCATTATGGGTTACTAGCAAATCTGGGAGACTACCGGGTAAAGGGAACACTCGAATATAATCTTCCGACACTGGGAAGCTTAGAGGTCGGATTGATCCAGCAGGCGTATTCTCCGAGTCTGATTGCCAACCGACTCATTCTTTCTGAGACGCTGGTCTGGGAAAATGATTTTAACAAAATATTTGAAACCAGTCTGAAAGCAACACTGAAAATTCCCCGTCTCGAATTGGAAATTTCCGGGCAATATCATTTGGTTAATAATTATCAATACTACGGAACGAATGGTACGCCGGAACAGACAGGTACGGCGATTAATGTTGGACAATTGATGATAAAAAAACATTTTACCCTTTGGAAATTTCATCTGGACAATACGGTTATTCTCCAGCAGACCACCAGCAGTATTTTGAGAATGCCCAATCTGTTGACAAAACAGTCATTTTATTTTGCGGGATATTTAATCAAGCGGGCGCTCTTTACGCATGTAGGGGTAGACTTCAGATTGAATAATAATTTTACCGGAGATGCCTACTTCGCGCCGACGGGACAATTTCATTTGCAGGACGAAGACGTACTTAAGGCTTATCCGCTGCTGGATGTATTTATAGATTTTAAAGTAAAAGAATTCCGCTTTTTCATAAAATATGAAAACCTTACCCGCGCCTGGTATCCGGCTATTACCTATCAGACCTATTTGCACCCCGAACGTTTCAGTGCTTTCCGGTTTGGAGTAAGCTGGCGTTTTTTGAATTAAAGAGCCATAATTTTCCGGCATTCATCCGCACAACGCCGGCACGATGCTGCACATTTTTTACAGTGCTCGTGATCGTGTTGTCCACACTGCTCGGCACACCACTCGCAAATTTCAGCACAAATTTTACAATAATCAGCGACCCAATTATTGCCGGCAACCATAGATTTGATACAAACCAAACAAGCATCAATGCAGGCTACGCAACACAATGGACAGTCATTTTTACTTTCTTTGGTAGCCGCCATGTTTACCAAGCAGTTTTGACAATCCACCAGGCAAACCTGACAAGCTTCAATACATTCCTGATATTTAGTATTCATTTTTATCACTTTGACAGATTATAAAAAATTAAGAAAAAATTCTAATTATTTTCATAAAGATTTTATTGAAAAAATGTTCGATGTTCTAAAAAAATTAAATTCGATTAAATGAATTTTTTACCTCAGATTTTTCTACACTCACCAACAAAATTAAACAGGTCAATAACTAAAAAATCAGAATAAAGCCGAAGCTTCATTCTGATCAAAACATTACTTAATCATACAATACAATTTATCGAATCAGCGTCACATCTCCGTAGGTATCTACTTTAATAATCTCCCCGCAGGTTTCAATGGTCGCCCGAATCTGATAGATATAGACTCCCGAATTGATCAGCCTTCCCGCGGCAAGACCATTCCAACCATCGCTGATACTTTTCGTACTATAAACCACTCCACCCCATCTGCCGATTACCCGCATTTCAAATTCTATCACCTGAATATCTTCAACCGGTATGGCCGTAAAAAAGTCATTTTGATTATCTCCGTTCGGAGAAAAAATATTTGGAATATAAAACCAGTTTTCCCGAATATCCTTTTCGGCCGTTACCGTAGCGGTAACTGTTTCCCTACCACAAATATTATTTACTGTTAAACTGACTGGTCCGGCCTGCCCTATTTCATTGTAAAAATCAGTCGTTCCATCTGACCATTCGTAACTCAGTTCCCGAATATCACCACTCACCTCCGGAACCACCCGAACCATTGCTTCTCCACATTCCAAAGTCGCATCATCCAAAGCAACCACTAAAGGAGCAATAACCGGGACCGTAATTACTTCTGTTTCGGTACAACCATTCACATCTGTAACCATTAATTCATAATCTCCACCTGCTAAAAATTCAAATAATGTATCTGTCTGACTAAAACTCACTCCTGACAATTCGTAGATATATGGTCCTCCTCCTCCAAGTCCACTAACGACTTCTATCGTTCCAGTCTCCGCCGCTTCACAAGTTTCTGTAACTGTTGTCGCAAAACTTATCTCCGAAAATTCGTCAATTACAACCGTCACAATCGAATCGCATCCCGCGAAACTTGTAAACGTAACCGACTGGGACGTACCCGCTGGAATCGACGTTCCAAAATAATCGTAGCTCGTACCCGCACACGCAGCGTAACTTTCTGTCGTCATGATTGGTTGCGTTTCCGAAATCGTGACCGTCACAATCGAATCACAACCTGCTGCACTTGTAAACGTAACCGACTGGGACACCATTCCCCAGAGGCGCGGCAATTGTCGAGATAGGCCGCGAAAGCATCAACGGCCGTCGCATCAATCTCAGTAATGCGTTCTCGCGTTTGCGGGCCAAGGCGATGTTTCCCAGCGCGCATTTTGTAGAACAAACACCCCGTTTCCATCTTTGGGTCTTGGCTGGCAAAGCGGATGAGGGCACTCAAGGTGTCTTTCAAAGGCATCTTTTGTGCAAGAAGCGCGAAGATGTCTGACAGCACCTTATCGGCATAATGGTTCAGTACGGCGCGCATCAGGCCATCTTCACTGCCGAACGCCCTGTAAATCGCAGGTTTAGATGCATCCGCCATGCCGCAAATCGCGTTGACTGAGACATCGGCCGGATC
>CAKZUV010000309.1 GCA_937921555.1 uncultured Saprospiraceae bacterium | reverse complement strand
GAAGAAACGGGCTATGCTTCTGCCAATTGGCAATCCCTCGGATCTGTTCAGTCCAATCCGGTTTTTATGGATAGTTTGTTACACCAGTACATTGCCACGGATACGATTTTGACAAAAGCAGAACGTCATCTGGATCCGGCGGAGCAGATTGAGGTTGTGTGTTTGCCCCGGGAAGAAGTCCGGCAACTCATTCTCAACCGGACTATTCAACATCCTCACACGTTGACGGCACTCATGCAGTATTTCTGGGAAATAGATCAACAGTAAAATTATTCCGGAAATAATTGCAAGATCATAGCAATCTGGTCAGTTACCGTAATATTTGGGTAAGAGAATTGTAAATAATAGTTTATTTTGTGGCCAAAATAACCCGAATTTCCAGCAGATGGAACGAATATTGATTTATTTTAATTTGATAATTTTTTTTGAATCAGAATACCCTGAAAAGGAAAATAAATGAAAAAGATAAATAGGACGGAAATAGTGCGAATGATGGTGTTGGCCCTATTAATCATCAGTACGGGTAGTTGTGGATCGGAAAAAGCATCCGGACCAATGAAGATTCCGGTAAATATCGTCTTGCCGGAAGTCAAAAAAGCACCAACGGCAAATCGCAGCGAAGCAAATCTTACCATCGGAGAAACGATCGACGAATATCGGGGTATTCCCGTTTATTACAACGGTACTCCTTATGAATCGCAAGGTCGTCACGTAAGCCCGGGAGGCTATAACTATGGTATGAAATGGCAGTGTGTGGAATTTGTAAAAAGATATTATTACAATCGTCTGAAGCACGAAATGCCGGATACTTACGGCCACGCTAAAGACTTTTTTGACCGGAATCTAAATGATGGTGATTTTAACAAACGCCGTGATCTTTACCAGTTTATTAACGGTGGTGTTTTTAAGCCCGTTGCGGATGATATTGTGGTTTACGACGGAGATGACTACGGCCATGTAGCGATCATTACGGAAGTAGGAGAGGATTATTTAATGCTGATCCAGCAAAATGTCGGAACGGCTACCCGGCATAAAATTCCTTTTGCCAAGCACAACAATCACTATTATATTATGAATAAAAATGTGATTGGTTTTTTGGGAAGAAGGACGTACGAGTAGGGGAGCGTTTAGTCTAAAAATGGTTGTTGCTCATTTAGCTGCTTTTGAAGTTGAAATTGAAAATAAAGTCTACTATTCAGCATACAAATTAGCCCTCTTTTCACACGAAAAGAGGGCTAATCAGTTTAAAGCCAACAGGTTAGGTTAACAGGGGAGAAGTTACCTTTCGATTACCGGCTTCGGTAAGTTGGCCGTTTTTCGTGTACGTAGGTTTCGATGCCCATTTTATTGCTGATGGTCTCCGCCAGATCATTCGCAGAGTTGAGCGTATTGTAGCGTCTGGCAAAAACCGTATAATATTGTGAAAGGTCAAATACCGCGACTTCCGCATTTGGATAGCCCGCTTTTTTGAGTTGTTTCACCATATCTTTGGCGTTGGCTTCCAGAAGGAACGAACCCGTAACCACAAAATATTTTCCGTTGCTACTACTGCTACTACTGCTACTACTTGTGTTACTACTGGAGTCGTCACGGCTGCTGCCTCCTCTTTCGGTAAGTTGATCCTGGCGTGCGGCGATGGCTTTTCTGGTTGATTCCGCTTCACTTTCTTCCTCATCTTCGTACGTATCTTCGGGATCTTCTTCAAAAACTTTGCTGGACAAATCCTCTGCTTTCATGGCAATTTTATCTTTAGCCTCGATTGCTTCTTTTTGTAGATCACTCATCTCTTCTGCTCCCTTATCGTAAAGATCGTCCAGATTTGCTTTGGCCTCACTCAATCCCTCTCCGACGGACGAACCGATGTCGTCAGGAATCGTATTTTCGAGAAGAGGATCTTTGATTTGTTTACAGGATTCTGCCACGGTCGCTATCATAGCGCCAATGCAGATGACCAGGATGATCAAGAGAATCCATTTTAAAATACTACCCATAGTGTTTGTTTTTTGCAGTTGAAATATTCCCGGAGGGTAAAGAAATGAATTCTGATAGCAATTCCGTCCCCCAACGAATTAACAACCTTTTAATAAAAATTGACTTCCGGATTTTCGATTCAGATATCCTTTAGACAAGCTCTAAAACCCGGATAGTCGTCATAGCTCTCCAAAATTAGGGTTAATTCGCCAGAATGGCAACGAAGCTTCTGTTTTTTGCGATTTTCCTGTTTTATCGCATTCCTTTAACGTACAAGTTGATTCCGGCTTTTTTAATTTCCGCTGCGCGGGCATTGGCCGCCGCTTTATTGGAAAAACTACCCAGAGAAATCAGGTTGAGTTTCCGGTCAGATAAAACAATGCTGGCATTTTGAAATCCCTGCTTTTTTAGTCGGAGTACTTCTTTGACCGCATTTTCTGAACTGGCATAAGAACCTGCTACCAGAATATATTTGGAAGGAATAAATTTTTTGCTCGGCTGGTTATATTCTTGTGGACGGGCCGGCGGGGTGACCGGTTCACTTTCACCTTTTTCAATATTAAAAGACGTTTTTTTAGTGGTAGTGCTTTTTCTGGTGGCCGTTGCTCCCTTTTCCTCAAATTCAGAAGCCAGTGATTTGCCTTTTTCAGCCATGGCTGCTTTTTGTTCTGCTCTGTCCGTTTCGTTGGTTTGAGTGGCCTGATTGCTGGTCGCTCCATCTTTTCTTTCGTAAGGAGGAATTTCTTCCTGGCTGGATTCTTTGTAAAAATCCTCTTTACTACGTGGCTTGCCTTCGATGTCGAGGCGTGTATCGCGCACAGCTTCCATGGCTTTTTGTCCGTTGGTTTTTTCCGTAGGAGGCGTAGTCTCTTCCGGAGTTTTGACGACGGGTGCCTTCTTTTGCTGAATTTCCGGCGGAGCTTTTTTCATCTCTTTGATAGCGGACTGATTCAGTCTTTTTTCTGAATGGTCAGCGAGTTGATCTGTCTCCGTTGCTGATTCGGTGGTATCTGCTTTCGCAAAACTGACTAAATAAGTCATTCCTTTATAGCTGCCCCATAGAAGACCCAGTAATAATAGTATGATGATAAAATCTTTCATTTTTTTTAATTTATAGCCTAATTTAAAGGTTTTACCAGAATTATAAAAGCTTTTTCGGGCTTTTCTCGGTCACTTTCAGATTTAATAAACCACCTCCCAGTGCAAAATGCACCAATTTGGTTATTTCCTGAGTACCAAAAATAGTACGAATTCCTCTTTCACAAAGTGCAAACCAACCCGCTTTATCTTTAGCATGTTTGGAGTAGCGATCCTTTAGTCCCGCAAATTTAGAATTTTTAATAATAATGCAACGATCTTTTGTCACGATCAGCCAATCAATGTCTGTTTTAAAAACCTGATTTCCTATTTTTAATTCCAGCGGATAAGAGCGATAGATTTTTCCCGCTCCGTATTGGTCCAGTTCCTGATAAAATTGCTTGGACCATTGACAAATTTCAATACCATTGGTAAAATCTTCCGCTTCGTACCGCGCAATCAATCCTTCGGCCATCGCCATTCTCTGATCTGCTTGACGGGCCGGATCATCGGCCAGAAAAAAATCGGTTATCAGTTTTGCGAGCGGATGCAGATTTTGAACATCAGCAACAACAGCCCCGCCGCTGTAACCTTTAAACGTACCAGGATTGACTTTCAGTGATCCTCTCTTAAAATAACTACTTGCGTCAATGAGATAGGGGAGATAATTCTTTTCAGCTGGTCGCTTTTCAAAATAGGTCAGCAATCCTTCTGCTGGTTCCACTTGCGTAAAATCCCGTCCCAGGTGGATCACCTCCGGATGGATGATAATGGGTTGGTCGTTCCAGGTCCAGATGGATTCGCTCGAACTTTTGTCCAGGGTAGGGCGGTCTTCGTCACCTTCGTGGTAACAACGGTTCAGCCACTTAGTATGTGGTTTTTTGCGGCTCGGAAAAACGAGATAATCACGGGCGCGGGTAATTCCTACGTAAAGTAACCGTGCCTCTTCCTGTAAAGCCTGATAACGACTAATTTCCTGTTCCGGACTTGCTTCGATCCGTTCTGCGAGCCCTGTGCCTTTGAGTTGCAGACCATACGGATTGATCCAGTACCGCAACCACCGATTAGCCAGAATATTATCGAGGTCTACGTGGTCCGATTCTGCCACAATATTCATTCCCCATAGGTTATCCCGGAATCCTTTTTCCAGGTTATGACAAATTACCACGGGCCATTCCAGTCCTTTGCTACGGTGATAAGTAAGCAGGTTGACTGCATCGGTTCCTTCTCCCGAACCACGTGCATCTTTTTCTCCCGCAGCCATTTCGTTGAGGTATAACAAAAAACCTCCAAGCGAAGCAGCGGTGTGCAAACGATTGCAGTTGTCCTCGTATTGTAGCGCAAATTTACGGAGCATATCCACGTTGTCCATCCGCTGCGGAATGTTGCCCCAATGGGCCATAATTCTACGCAGGTCCAATACCTCCAGTAACAAATTGAGCATTTCCGTACTTGATAATTCGGAAGCCTTTGCCCGCAGATCATTTAATTTTTTGATCAACGGCTGATCGCTGCTCCAGGGATTATAGCGGCGGTCGTCGTCGTCCAGCGCCAGCCATTCGAGCCGGTTTTTTATAATTTTCTCAATTTTTTTGTTAGCTCCCAACAATAAAATTTCAGCTATTGAAAGCGAGTCGGAACGGTGAAGCATATATTTTAAACAAGCCAGAATCAATTTGGCTTCTGCGGTTTCCAGCAAACCGGTCCGGGCAATAGCTGCCTTCAGTCCGGCGCGGTGCAGTGCTTCGGCCAGGTCGAGGCATTCCTTGTTGGTCCGGCATAGAATAGCAATATCTCCCGGTTGTACTTTTCGCATCTCTCCGGAATGCCGGTCCGTTACCGGTGTTTTTCGTTCGATCATTCTCTGAACGCTGACGGCCAGGGCGCCGTTGGTCCAGTCTTTCCCCGGTTCGCGGCCCTCTCCGTCAAATTCGAAATGCCAGTTGATTAGTGCATCCTGCATTTCGAGTGGTTCGCCCTTAAAATCAGGGTCATCCGGATTATCCGCTTTGGTACGTTTGGGTTTTAGTGGAATTTGTTCTTTTGGTAAATCTTTAAATGCTTTGGTAAAAATAGCATTGGTCAGGTGAACGATATCTTCCCGGGAACGCCAGCTGTATTCCTGAATATCTTCTTTTTTGACGCCGCCATTTTTTTTGATAATTTCCATCATCAACCGGGGTTCTGCTCCCCGGAATCCGTAAATAGATTGTTTTGGGTCACCTACCCAAACGGAATATTTTGCAATTTCAGAAAGCTTTAAAAATATTTCTAACTGAATAGGACTGGTGTCCTGAAATTCGTCAACCATCAGCAGGTCGAGTTCGGAGGATAGAATGTCGCGTACCGTTTGCTGATCCAGTAACCGTTTAACCTGAATTTCCATGTCGATATAATCAATCAGGCCCCGTTGTTTTTTGTACGTTTCGTATTCCTGAATGGCTTCGATGGCAATATCAAAAATAGTGGTCAGGTAGTTTTTTATATCAGCGTGAAACTCCGGATGGGTATCGTGGTTACGGGCCAGGTCGATCAGGTCCGCTATATCCTCCCGGCTTTTTGCGCCAACGGAAAGCTTACTGATTTTGACCCATTCGTGCCAGTTGAGGGAGTCGCCCAGATCAATTTTTCTGAGCATTCCTTTCAGCACATCCACCACCTTCTCCGTCTTTTTGGTAACATCGTCATTGGCTTCGAGGCGGTCAATGGTAGCACGGATTTCATTGGTGAAATTCTGCGAAAGTACTTCACCGGAAACCGGAGCGACCGTTCCTAAAAAAGCGGTAAGAGTACTGATGGAATTATCCCGGCTTTTTTGGAGGACTTCCGTCGAAAAATCATTAGCCCTGGCCGTATCGGTCAATCTTTTAATTTCCTGTCGCCAGTCGTAATATTCGTTTTTACTCAAGCCCAGCCGGACACTGTATTTTTCCATTTCCCGGATACGGTCCAGTCGCAAAACGGTGGCCAGTGAACGATTAAAGAATATCTGCTGATCTTCGTCCGCAATGATATCCACCTGGGGGGAAACACCGGCCAGAAAGGCAAAACGTTTGAGGAGTTTAACGCCGAGTCCGTGCACCGTTCCAATCAGGGCGTTGGTAAGGGCATTGGCTTCGTCTGTCAGTCCTTCTTCGAGTAATTTTACACGTACCCTTTCCTGTAATTCAGCGGCGGCTTTGGTGGTAAAAGTAGTAGCGATTACGCCGCTTGCCCGTACTTCGGTGCGGAGCAGACGGACCATCTCTTCTGTCAGTCGATACGTTTTACCACTTCCTGCACCGGCAGATATTATCTTCAGCTTCATCTAATTATTTTTTAACCACTACTTCTTTAACAATAGACTTTATTCCAAAATAATTTGTATGCTCCCAAATGATCTTTTTGTCCATCTTTTCGGCTTTTTTATCGCCCATAGCGCGGCTATGCACTCAAAAAAGAGCCTCAATCTGATCAAAAATATCTATTTGGCATCTCTACAAAACATTATGGAATTAAGTCTAATAAAAAATCAAAATAACGCTAAAATTTGTTTTTCCACATCATGGATTCCACTGGTTTGAGCGTACGTTCGGTATATTTGGCGTTTTTCTTTTTATTATAATAATTTTCAACTTCTCCTTCTACCGAAAAATAAATCAATTGTCCGATGGGCATGCCCGCGTATACCCGTACGGGATGTACGCAGGAAATTTCGAGTGTCCAGGTGTTACAAAAGCCTACATCTCCTTTTCCCGCCGTCGCGTGAATATCAATCCCCAGGCGGCCAACGCTGGATTTTCCTTCCAGAAAAGGAACCGAATTATGGGTTTCTGTATATTCTTCCGTTACGCCCAGGTAGAGGATGCCCGGTTCGATGACGTACCCTTCTTCCGGAATAATAATCTCTTTGACCGTATTGTGTTTTCTGGCATCCAGTATTTTATTTTCATAAACTGCCAGATATTTACTAAGGTGAACATCGTATGAGTTGGTGCCAAGACAAGCAGAGTTGTAAGGTTCAATAACGATTTCGCCAGTAACAATGGCTGCTTTAATACTCGTATCGGATAAAATCATGGAAGGCTATATTTATTATTTGAATGTTTTAGAGCTTGTTTAAAATTTATTTTAGCGAGCTAAATGAGTTCTTTTTTAGGAAGCCAGGTTCACAAAACGTTGGTTATCAGGCAATAGAAATTTAAACATGCTCTTAATTGGATACTATTTTTTCTATCGACCAGACAATCAAACTCCGGTCATCACTGGCCGAGATTAATTCGTTGCGGTAGGGAGACCAGTACAAATCGTTAACTGAATTGATGTGTCCCTGGTATTTTTTTAAATCAAGTGATTTTTTTAAACTATAATCTTCCGCATCCCAAATACGGATTGTTTTATCCCGGCTGGCCGTCGCAAAAAACTGACCTCCCGGCTCAAAGGCAATGGCATTAATGGTAAACCAGTGTGCCGCTTCCGAAAAGACGGATTGGTAGCCATTTTGAACATCCCAAACCCGGAGATGTGCATCTCTCCCGCCACTAAAAAGATAACGGTTATCCGGACTGTACTGAAGTGCAAAAACTGAATTTCCGTGTGCGTTGGTAATGGTTTGTTTTATCTCCAGCGTGTCCGCATTCAGGATATAAATATTTTCGTCACTGGCGCCGATGGCGAGTTCGTTCCGCGAAGGAGCATGCGTGATGCTGCGCAGACTGTGATAACTGAGTTGTAAACTCTCCAAGCTTTGCCGTTTTTCTTTTGACCAGCGGGTGATTTTTCCACCGCCACCTAAGGTAAGGATAAAATCGTTTAATTCTAAAATAGCGAAAACACCATCTTTATGATGTGCAATATCTTTTGTCTCTTCCGGGTGTCCGGGTTTGACCCAATGTACGCCGCCGTGCATATCACCGACGACTAAATTCTCCGTATCCTGAATATGTTTCAGAGAAAAAATATTGGTGTCTACTTTGGCGATTAATTTTCCATTTTCCGGATCATCCAGGGACCATTCCACGATCCAGCCATCCCCGGCACCAGATAAAATAGTGTGTGGTTCCGGGCCGGATTCGACCGCAAATACGGAAGCACGATGACCAGTGAGTTGTGCGATCTTTTTTGCGTGGAGCTGCATGTGACAAAGATAACAAAATGTACTGGTCCGTAGAAATTTAGACAAGGTCCGACCTGGAAATTCCTTCATTCGTAAAAAAAAACTAATTTCGCAGTATGGCATTAACTTTTCATCGAAAAATACAGCCCGAAGGCGAATTGGGGCTTTGGCAGATTGAAGAAACAGAAGCATATTTTTTAGAACGGCTGGGTCTGCGCCGCCGCGAGTATCAGCAGTTGGATTTGCTGAAGGGAAACCGGCGGTTGGAATGGTTGGCGGGTCGCTGGCTGTTGCATCTGATGTCGGGACGTAAGATGCGCGGGAGTTGTCTGAAGGATGAATTTGGCAAACCTTACTTATCTGATTCTCTTTACGAAATATCAATCAGTCATTCCCGGGATCAGGTGGCCGTGCTCGCCGCGCCCCGTTCGGTGGGCGTAGATATTCAGAAGATTATCGGAAAGATTGAACGAATCTCCCATAAATTTATGCGTGAACCCGAAATGCGCAGCCTGCGGGATACGACCCGACTGGAACACCTCCACGTTTACTGGGGTGCCAAAGAGGCACTTTACAAAGCGTACGGCCGGAGATCACTGGATTTTAAAGAGCATATCTTTATTGACCCTTTTGGTTATGATCCGAACGGTGGTGTTTGTACCGGACACGTGAGTAAAGACGAATTTCTACAATTTTTTGAAGTGAAATACGAATTGATTGACGAAGAATATATGCTCGTTACTGCACTGGAAGATACGGGAGATTTACGGATTGTGTAATTTGAGTAGATGGCAAATCAGCGATAACCTATTTTATCCAGATACTTATTAGGCTTTATTCAAAAACTGAAAAAATCAAGCAATGAAATATCTGCTTTCTTTTCTCCTGGGCGTTTTGTTAACGTCTGTTTTCTTTGTTTTTTATTTAAAAAATCGGCTGGTGGATAATACACCTTCCGTTGCTTCCACCGAACAGGTAGAAAAAATTACTAATCCGGATGCTGGCGGCCTGCCTGGTGGATTTAATGAATTCTACGAGAATTTTCACCGCGACAGTGCCTTTCAGTTAAGCCATATTCATTTTCCCCTGGAAGGTATCCCGGAGAGAAAAACAAATGAAATGGATTTAAATGATTTTTACTGGACCCGGGAAGACTGGACATTGCACCGTCCCTTTAACGCGATGGACGGCGCATTTGACCGGGAATTTCAGCCCGTCGGAGAAAATATGGTGATTGAAAATATCATACACACGGAAGCAAACTACGCCATGCAACGGCGCTTTTCCCGGGACGGAGCGAACGACTGGTATTTGATTTACTACGCAGCGATGAATAAACTGGCAACGCCGGAATAAAAAAAGAGGCAACCGTATTGCTACGATTCCCTCTTCTTTTTTTTATAAAACGATCAGCAAGAATTACTTCACTACACTGATTTCGATTCTTCGATTTTCCGCACGACCTTCTGCGGTGTCGTTACTGGCAGCGGGATTATCCGCTCCGTAACCCATCACAGAGATACGACCTTCATCAATACCCTGAGCTACCAGACGAGCTTTAACACTGTTAGCACGCGACTCAGATAAAGTCTTGTTCTTAGCGGCATCACCCGTGTTATCCGTATATCCTGCTACCTGAACTTTAACATCCGGGTAAGCTTTTAATACTTCAGCCAGATTATCTACTTCCGTAGTTTCTCCGCTGATATCGGCACTACCGACGGCGAAGTTAAGGTTGTTGAATCGGAAAGACTCATCACCATCAGCACCGCTGGCCAGGAAGTTACTGAATTTTTCACCGGCAGAACCAGCGGCAAATTTAATACTACCCAATGCTTCACGAGCTGCTTTGGTCGTTGCGTCTAGTGCGCCTTCAGCCATGTCACCCGCTTTTTCTGCCATATTACCAGCCGCATCCGCCGTAGCCGCAGCTCCGTCTTTTACCGCATTGGCAGCATCACCGGCCATGTCGCCCGCTTTGTCTGCGAGGTTAGTAGCACCTTCGGTGATTCCGGAAGTAGCATCTGATAATGCGCCGGTTGCACTCTTTCCTGTAAAGAACCAGTAAGCACCACCCGCTAAAAGCGCGATTAATGCCAAAGGTAAAATTTTGCTGAGGATACCACCGCCAGCGCTGGCAGTTTCGGCCACTGCGGCGCGGCCTGTATTAGCAGCAGCAGTAGCAGCGCTACCGACTTTTTCGCCAATATTACCGGCGTCGAAGCCAAGAATGTTACCCATTCCTGCTGGTAAGGCAGCAGCAACGTGTTTCTTCTGTGTGCCTAAAAAGCTGGAAAGTCCGCTGGCATCTAATGCTTTGTTTTTTACGTAACGACCCAGCATACTCATAACGAGTGGTGCTGCCATACTCATCAAAGAAGATGAGTTACTTTTTTTCATACCGGTCATGGAACCAATCATGTCCACTACGGAACCTAATTTATTGCCCATCAGGCTGCTGAGAATAGAACTTCCGGAGTTCATTAAGCTGGAGGTTGCATTACCACCACCAAAAAGACCACCTAAGTTATCAAGCATGCTACCGTCAAAGTTACCTTTGTTAAGCATGTTAATAATTCCGGCAGCACCGGTGCTGGAGTTACCATTGTTGATGACACTACCGAGGATAGAAGGTAATGCTGCACCCATGGCGCTCTTTACGATACCTTCGTCGGCACCGAGGAATTTTCCGATTTGAGAATACTGTGATCCGCCTAATTGGCTGGATAGCATTTCGAGGAGGTTAATAGCCATAATTTTAAAATTTAGTTGATTTTGATTTATGATTTATGATTGTAAGATATTGAAAATCAGTAGATTAAGTCTGATATGTCGTGGGGTAGGCTTTGCAAAGGTACGTTATTTTTATAAAAAGTTATCTTTTAATAACAAAAGCCTCAGGCATTTGATTCTTTAATAAAGAATGTGAATCAGGAGTTAAATTTCTAATCTATAATAAAAAAGTCTCTGAAAGATGCTTCTTGCCGTTTGCTGCTGGCTATTTGCTCCCTTCAATTGCAATGAAAGAGCGCAAATAGCCAATGGCCAAAAGCAAATAGCAAAAACACACATGTTAATTAGAAGGAGATTGTAAATCTATGCCATCCTAATTCTTTTTCAATTACTGATTTGCATAGAAAATTGATTATCAGATTCTTATTAAAGAATAGTGCTTTGTTTTAATATTTTACTTGCCCTATTTTTACGCAGAAAGTACTGATAAGTCACATATTCGGGGATGACTGTGTTGGATTTTGAGACCAATAAGCGGATAAAAGCCCCCCGGTAATTAAATGCCAAATACCCCAACAGGCGGTAATCAGTGCCATGCCTCCCAGTCCATCGTAAAAATTAAAGATGATAATCAGTGCTAATCCGGAATTCTGAATACCCGTTTCGATGGAGATGGCCCGGGCGTCATATTTGCTGCGACGGAAAAGCCGGGCAAAGAAATACCCCATGATCAGAGCGGCACCATTGTGTACGATTACAATTAAAATGATCTTGGAAACGTGATCTACAATATTCTGAAGGTTGGCAAAAATAGCCACTATGACAAATGTTATAAAAATCAGAATGGAAAAGAGCTTGACGGGTTTTCGTATTTTTTTGCTCAGTTCTGCCAGATAACGGTTAAATCCCATTCCGATCAATAAAGGAATTACAATTAAGGTAAATACCGTTACCAGAATATCGGTAGGAGACACACTGAGTTCCTGATTTAAATACTGTTCTCCGTAGGTAAAACTGGTCCAGAAATAAAATCCGACGGGCGTCAGAAAGACTGCTCCCAGTGTCACGATGGACGTCAGCGTAACCGAAAGGGCGGCATTTCCTTTTGCCAGATGCACCATAAAGTTTGAAACATTTCCACCCGGACAAACACTGACCAGGACCATTCCCACCGCAACACTGACGGGTGGATGAAAAATATAAATCAAAATAAGCGTAAGAACGGGCAGGAGAATTAATTGCGAAACTAGTCCTGCTACAATGGACGGCCACGCTTTTAAAACATACAAAAAATCCTTTCTACTAATATCAAGTGCCACTCCAAACATCAGAAAAGCCAGACAAACATTCAGCAATTTCAGCTGCTGCGGATTAAAATTTATCTTAACTAAATCAATTGCTTCCATAGTAAAAGTCTGAATTCTAATTTGTATTTTTGGAGTTGTAAAACAACTTCTTAGACAAGCTCTTAATCGCCATTCCTAAGAACCCGTACATAGAATTTTATTTCTCCTGATTATGATAAAAAAATATACGTTACTAACAATTGCTATCGCTTTTTTTACCTCCGGTATTCTGGGACAGGATGTTTTTCCTGCATCCAAAGATATAACTTATCTGGAGGATTTATATAAACATCTGCATGCCAATCCCGAATTGTCCTTTCACGAAGTCGCTTCCTCCAAACGAATGGCCCAAGAGTTACGAACTTCCGGTTTTACCGTTACCGAAAATGTAGGAGGCTATGGTGTCGTAGGTGTTCTGAAAAACGGAGCAGGTCCCACCGTGCTGGTGCGTGCCGATATGGACGCGTTGCCCATCGTGGAAGCCACCGACCTGCCGTACGCCAGTAAAGTAAAAACCAAAGATGCTGATGGCAAAGAAGTCGGAGTCATGCACGCCTGCGGTCACGATATGCACATGACCGTGTGGGCGGGAGCAGCCCGTAATCTGGCGGCCCGGAAAAACGAGTGGAGTGGTACGCTGGTCTTTATCGGCCAACCTGCCGAAGAACGCAGTGGCGGTGCCAAAGCGATGCTGGCGGATGGCCTTTACGAGCGGTTTCCGAAACCGGATTATGCCCTTGCATTACACGTGAGCAGTGGATTGCCAGCCGGACAAATTGGTCTGTGCGCAGAATATGCCATGGCCAATGTGGATATGGTAGATATTACCGTTTTTGGTCACGGCGGTCATGGTGCTTACCCCCATACAACCATCGATCCGATTGTATTGTCTGCACGGTTAATCCTTGATTTTCAGACGATTATCAGCCGCGAAATATCTCCGCTTGATCCGGGCGTCCTGACGGTTGGCTCGATCCACGGTGGGTCAAAAGGAAATGTCATTCCCAATGAAGTCAAGCTGGAACTGACATTGCGTTCTTATAAAGACGAAGTACGAACAGCTATTCTGGATAAAATAAAAAGAACTTGTCGGGGAGTAGGGTTGTCCGCCGGATTGCACGAAGATGAATTGCCGGTTGTGACCGTTCGTAACGAATCCACGCCTGCTTTATTTAATGATAAAAGTCTGGCAGAAACACTCTTTCCGGTTTTTCAGTCTGCCATCGGAAAGGATCAGGTACTGAAACTTTCTCCGGTAATGGGAGGAGAAGATTTTGGACGGTATGGCCGTACCGAAGACAAAGTGCCGATCTTGTTATACTGGTTGGGAAGTGTTGATCCGCAGGTCGTCGAAAAGGCCAGGCTGGCGGGGGAATCACTCCCTTCACTGCATTCCAGTAAGTATGCTCCGCTACCCGTTCCGACGATCCGGACGGGCGTGGCTACCATGACTGCCGGAGTATTACATCTTCTAAAAAAATAAAATGACTTCAGAAAAAATATTTAACTGGGGAGTACTTGGCCCCGGTAAAATTGCGCATAAATTTGTGCAGGATTTACTGACTTTGCCCAATGCCCGGTTACACGCCGTGGCGTCCCGAAATATAGATCGGGCCCGGAAATTTGCCCAACAATATAACGCCCCTAATGCTTATGGTAGTTATGCTGAGTTAGCAAATTGTCCGGATCTGGACGTGGTATACATTGCGACACCCCATAATTCGCATTGTGAAAATACGGTGATGTTGTTGAAAAATAAAATTCCTGTACTCTGTGAAAAACCAATGGGTATTAATCAGATGGAGGTACAGCGGATGATTGCAACGGCCCGCGAGGAACAAACGTTTTTGATGGAAGCCTTGTGGACCAGATTTTTACCTGCCTTTCAAAAAGCCCTCCGTATCATCGGAGAAGGTCAGATCGGCGAAGTGCTTACGCTGAAAGCAGATTTTGGATTTCGGGCTGAGTTTGATCCTGCCAGTCGGTTATTTGATCTCGCGCTGGCGGGAGGTGCTTTACTGGATATTGGCATTTATCCTGCGTTTCTTGCGACCGTAATTTTGGGTAAACCAACCCGGATAAAGGCGGTTGCCCGAAAGGGATCAACCGGAGTGGATGAATCCAACGCTATGTTATTAGAATATGCGTCTGGTGCGATAGCAATTTTAACTTCTACCATTATACATGAAAGCCCGACGGTGGCGGAAATTTATGGTACCAAAGGTAAGATCACGATTCCTGGTCGCTGGCACGAAGCAAAAAAACTGATCGTAACAGATGAAAATGGGGAAGAAACGTCTTATGTTTTTGATTATCCACAGCGAGGTTTTCAGGCGGAAGCTGCTGCGGTCATGCGTGATTTAGAAGCAGACAAACGCGAGAACAGCCAATGGTCTTTAGAAAATACTTTGGATTTATGTATTTTGCTGGATCAAATAAAAGCAGATTTTTCTGTTTAGAAAGGTATTTAGGATCCTTAGTTACTACTAATATCAGAACAAAATTTGTAATACTTCCTCATCATAACCAACGTGCGGCATGAATTTTAACAAGCCTGTTTTTTTTCTACTAATTATATTTTTAATCAGTTTAAGCTATAATTGTCAAACAAAAACGGGCACCCTTTCTACAAAATCAATAGTCCCGGTCGTCCCGGTAAACGAATCTGCAACTCTGACCCGTATTGCGATTGGCTCCTGTAACCGTTCAGATCTTGCACAGCCATTGTGGGAACCTATTATGGCAAAAAATCCTGATCTCTGGATTTGGCTGGGTGACAATGTTTACGGCGATACGGAAGATATGGAAAAACTGGCGGCTAATTATCAGCGTCAAAAAAGTAATATGGCGTATCAGAAATTACTGGCGGTTACTCCCGTGATCGGTATTTGGGACGACCACGACTACGGAGTAAATGATGGTGGGAAAGAATATCCTAAACGGTCAGAAAGCAGAGATATCCTGCTGAACTTTCTTGATGTGCCCAAATCTAATCCGGTATGGCAGCGGGAAGGAGCTTATCAGTCGTATACATTTGGTGAAGGCAATAAAAAAGTAAAAGTCATTTTACTGGATGCCCGGTATTTCCGCGATCCGGTAGAGCGTCGTCGCGGACAAAACCCACAGTATATTCCCAACAAGACGGGAACGATTCTGGGAGCGGCACAGTGGCAATGGCTCGAACAGGAACTCAAAAACAGTGATGCACAAATACATTTGATTGGTTCGGGTATTCAAATCCTCCCTACAATGCACAACTACGAAAAGTGGAATACCTTCCCGCAGGAACGGGAAAAGCTATTTGGACTTTTGACAAAATATAAGGTGCCCGGAACGATCCTGATGAGTGGTGACCGGCATATCGGTGAACTATCCAGCATTGACATTGAAGGATTAGATTACCCGCTGGTGGAACTGACTACCAGCGGACTGACGCATGTCTACAAAAATGCTTCCGAAGAAAATGATCTTCGAATCGGTAATTTGGTCAACAAGTTAAATTTTGGATTTTTTGAAATAGACTGGACGAAAAGTAAACCGATGGTAAAAATGGAAATTTCCGGAGAAAACGGAAAAATATATCAAACTCATCGTATTGATTTTAGGAATGGCAAATAAATAAGTGCAGAGTGAGGCAAAAAGAGGAAGTATAGAATCGTACTTTATTTATTTAACATTCCTTAATAAAAAAATAGTGAAAATGGAAAAAACTGTTCGTTTTCTATTATTGAGCCTCTTCTTGAGTTCATGGCTAAGTGCACAAGTCAATCTGACGGAGTCTGACCTTCCTCTCATTTTAATTGAAACCGGAAGTCAGTCCATTCCGGATGAGCCCAAAGTCACGGCGACCATGAAAATCATCGACAACGGCCCCGGAAACCGTAACCGGATAACAGATCCACCGCTGGCCTATGATGGTTTTATTGGTATTGAATTCCGAGGTGCTTCTTCCCAGCGTTTTCCAAAAAAAGGATACGGATTAGAAACCAGAAAAGCAGATGGTAGCAACCGCAACGTTGAACTATTCGGAATGCCTAAAGAAAATGACTGGGTATTGCACGGTCCCTTCAGTGATAAATCGCTTATCCGTAATGCGTTGGCCTATAAATTAGCCGGAGAAATTATGCCTTATGCACCCCGGACTCAATTTTGTGAGTTGTTAATCAACGGTAATTATCGCGGTGTTTATTTATTTACAGAAAAAATAAAAATCGATAAAGGTCGGGTAAACATCCGCAAACTGGACGCTGACCAGGGAGGTAGTGGTGACGAGTTGACGGGTGGATATCTGATCAAAATTGACAAAACGGCTGGAGGAAGCACCGAGGGCTGGTTCTCTGATTTTGCGCCGATGCCAGGTGCCCCTCAACGCACCTATTATCAGTATCATCATCCCACTCCGGAAGATATGACTGCCAGTCAGCGGGATTATATCCGGAATTTCATAATTGATTTTGAAAATATCATGGCGGGCGAGAACTTTTCGGACCCTCTGGATGGATTCCGCAACTACATCAATCCAGCTTCTTTTATTGATTTTATTCTGTTAAATGAAATGTGTAAAAACGTAGACGCGTATCGGCTGAGTACTTATCTGTATAAAGACGCAGATAGCGTGAATCCGTTGTTACAGACCGGGCCCGTCTGGGATTTCAACCTGGGTTTTGGAAATGTTGATTTTTGTGCTGGACCCAGTCCGGAAGGGTGGGTGATGGATTATAATTCAACCTGTCCGGAAGACGGCTACCTTATTCAGTTTTGGTGGCCAAAACTGCTGGAAGATGAAAATTTTGGGAATCAGTTAGTAGAAAGATGGTACGAATTACGCAGCGGCGAGTGGAGTGATGACCGGATAGAATCGTGTATAGATAATCTTGTTGAAACCCTCTCTGAAAGTCAAATTCGTAATTTTACACAATGGAATATTCTGGGAGAATATGTATGGCCAAATGCGGTGGTTGGAAATACTTATGCCGGAGAAACAGAACAATTACGTAATTGGTTGACGAGCCGTTTGGAATGGATGGATCGTTCTATCGAAGAATTGAACCGTTATCAGGCTTTGACATTTGCTGCGGACCCTGTTAAGATTCATCCAAATCCTTTTGGAGAAACGGTTACCTTTGAGATACTTGCCTCTGAAAATGACCTGGTGGAAATTACGGTATTTACTCAGTTGGGACAACCTGTTTTTACAGAAAAAGAAAGAATTGTGAGAACCGGAAGACAGGAAATAGTATGGAACCCACAAAATAAGTCCCATGCACTTTATTTTTACCGGGTTCATCTCAATCAAAAAGAAATTGCAAAAGGGACGATTTTTTCACAGTAATTATAAGGCCTTTAGCATGAAAATGTGACATAGGTTATTTGTGTTGCTTACTCAATAAGCCTTTGTTTATAAGGGTTTCTCTAAAAGTATAAGTGATTTAATTATATCAATAAAACCTCAAATTAATTTTAATAAAATTAAAAAAACAGCCCCTTGGCACATCCCTTGAATAGAGGATAATAGCATTTGATTTTTGATAAAAATTAAACCACTAATCATCAACACACTATGAGAATTTTCGGATTTTCAGAAAACCTTTGAATTCATAACATGAAGAAAAGGAAAAGAGAGCGGTCCCCTTGGGATTAGCTCTTTTTTTGTCACATATATTTAGATACCTTTCTTTTAAAGCTGAAATTAATTCCTGAGATAACGAATATCTCTCGTCACATTTAATATTTTATAATGTTTAAAAAGCATATTATTTCGCAACTTGTATAAATTCTCCTAGTATAGTCTAGAGTAATGTTAAGGCAAAAAGCCATCTCATTTCCCCAATCATTTAGATTACTTAGACTATGTTGACAAAATTTACTCAATTCAGACCTTCCACTTTCTTAAAGCTAAATTTACTATTTCTGGCAATCGCCGTAAATTTCCTTTTGTGCACAAATGTCAGTGCCCAATGCCCGGAAATTCAGGTGGTAGAACTACTGGGGGTACCTGGTTTTGCGGAGACCGACGAACTTATAGTCTGTGGAAAACCCGATACCCTTGCCTATCTTATTTACATCGAAGAACCGGGAGATATTTCGGGTACTCAGATGACGGTAGACTTCCTGCCAGGTATGATTTATGCCGGGTTTGAGCTTACTCATTATGACTCAAATACATTCATATCGGTTGTAAATCCTTTACCAGAAAAGCCCAGATTTCTGCTTGATGGGGTTACGGACGGCATCTATATTGCTTATATCGCAGCCGCGACAGATTGTACCGTCGACAAAGATGCCCTGGAATACAAGGTAGACTTAAAATTTAATTTTACCTATCAGGATACAATGGGCAATTTTTTCAATTGTAGTCAGGTAACTACCCCCGATCGTACTTATAATACCACCATAAAAACACCGGCGATTAACTGGCAATTTGCTAACGATATGAACATCAACCGTATCGGTTCTGAGCAATGCTTTAACGTACGACTTACCCAGGACGGGCTTGGTGCCTACCTGGAGGATTTTTACCTTGAACTGCAAAATATTGACTTATCAGGAAGTTTAAACCTAAATAGCGTAGCAGTCAACGGTACGCCTATCACTTACGATTATGATAATACCAACAAAATAATCCGTACGGATATTGGAGGGAGTTATTTTAATGGAAATACTTTTGCTAATCCTGCAGATACGTTGTTTAATAGTGGTGAACGCATCCAGGTGACTTACTGCTGGCAAACCGATGAATGTCCAAACCCCAGCAGCTTTCCGCTAAAATACGTTGCGGGTTGGGGGTGTTACGGCGAAACGTGTGATGAGATCGAGAGAGACAGGGGGCTCACCATTCAACCAACTGCAAGACCCGAACCAATTGCGATTGACACAATTTTCAGTACGCCCGAAGTATGTGGAGATCCGGGTACTATAGGATTAACAATTTACAGCGATCAGAGCGATCCGCTTTCCGGTCGTTTTACGGATATGAAAATAGGTTTTGAAACCTGTAATAAACCTTCTCTGGAAGTAACAGCAATCAGAATCGGTGGTAATCCTATCGGACTGGAAAGCTATACCTGGGTAAATGATGACCTGGTTATTGATTTTACAAGCCTGTCCGTTGATGCAGATGGGGCAGAAGGTCTGAGCGATGTAGATGGAGATGGATTTTTTGATGATCTGGCTGGAGGAGATACGCTGAAGGTAGAAATCGATATGGCCTACAGCTGTATTACGCCACCTGATCCCGGATCAATAGCCTGTGGTGTCATTAACTGTGATTTTGCTCAGTTTTTTGTAGATGCCAGACGGGACTGCGGCCAGGCTTTCAAGTTTTTTCCACCCATCGATGGCTTTGAAATTGTAGACGGCGCAACATCCAGTAGAACAAATGCAACACAAGTTAGTAATTCTTTTACAGGAATTGACTTTGGCGCAACGGGTACTTCAGGTGCTAAGACCCAAACGGTAGAAATGTGTTATGTCCACGAACAAAGGGGCGTGACTCCTTGCTCAGCGGGAAATTCTAATGTCGCTTTGCAGGTGTTTTTTGATGGAAATGGTGGAATTACCCACGACCTTGAAGTAGATGATCCGTCCTCCATAGAAATTAGTGTAAATGGTACGCCGACCATTACCGGAGCGCCCATCACTTGGGATAGCATTGGCCCCGGCCAGCGAATGCTGACCATTGACGCAGGACTGGTCGCCATCGGTGACGAAATTTGCTATCGGTATGAACTGACGGTAGATACTTTTTTATGTGCTCCCAATATTTACACAACAGGTACGCACCAAATTGTTGAGACTTGTACTCAGGGCGGATGTACCTGTGAGGCGATCAAAGCTTGTGAATCTATACTCTTCCGCTCTAATCCAAATAGTACGGGATGTACTTGTGTATTCCGTAGTGGTGTCTCTGATGTTTACCGGGAATCGGTCGGGTACACCGACGCTACCATGACGACTAAGTTGGATCCGCAATCCATCACCGGAGCGGATAGAAATAGATATCTTCCAGGGGATACAATAATGTACGAGGCTCACTATTCTATTGAGAGTCCGGATGCTTTTACCAGTATTTATGAATGGGGAATGGGGTTCCGGGTAATTCCGCTTAGTGGGAATAACGCTGCACTTACCGAATTACAAATGGATGCCCGTAAAACAGAATTAATGTCTTTTTCTGTTAAGAAAATGGGAGCTACCACCCGGACTGAAATAGACTTTTCTGACTTGCCTGCGTGCGTAGAAGATGGCAGTACTGCAACTTCCGTAAATGGTATAACTACGTACATAGGAAGTACACCTTATGATAGTTATGTTGATAATCAATTTCAGACTTATAACAATACAAATTCTAGTTTTGATTTTTTTGATAACAGTAGAATCTATATTCAGATTCGTAATCAGAGTACCTTGCAGGAATGCCGGGGAGTAGATTTTAGCAGTTGGAATGATTTAGGAAACTGCTGGGATGAATTTAACGCAAAATATAATTTTCAGGTAGGAGATTCTCTTTTCATGCGGGTTAGAATACCCCTGATCAAAAATCCTCTGTACGAAGCAGAGGGTGGCGCCTTTCAATCTACCCGTATCTTTCAGGATACCTGGGTAAGCGCCATTGACGAGTTCGATTCCGATTGTATCGTAGGCCAGAGCGTTTGTCGGGAAGATTTTCCAATTGAATTTTACTGCCCTGGAGATATTTCCGTGCGGACCGATCTGGAAATTGATGATTGTGGAGGACAAGCCAAACACATTTTTACGGTCGATAATCCTACCCCTTTATCCTGGTATACCAACGAATATCGTCCCTACTTCAGAATGAAGGATATCGATATTGAAGTTTATTCACCGTTAATGTATTGTGGAAACGCGGAGATAAATACACCAGCAGGTATTTCTTATCCATTGGATATTCAAAGTACGGAAAATCACGATTGTTTTGTCGTCAGTGGAGAGGAGTATTGCACCGTATCCGGCGCCAGCCCCGGAATCATTACCTTTAATCCTGAGACAGATAACTATCCTGGCCTGGGAGTGGGATTAGCTGGATTCAGAGATTCCATGACGATTACATACGACTATTGTTTGGTATGTCCGTCGGAGATAACAGGAATTAATGATTATAAAATAACGTACGACTACCAATACCCTTATGATCCTCCATCCGAGCCGAGAGATTACCGATGTAATTTTACGGTCTCAACCGGAGCAAATAACGAACTTGATTCTTGCTTGATCATTGGTAATGGCCAAAGCTACTATGATTATTTTGATCAGGACAGATTAGTGCTAAGAGACGATAACGAATCTGCCGATGCTACGGTTACTGATAACCGACAAGGTTTCCCCTCTTTGACACCTGCAATTGATCGGAGTGTAATCGCGAGCCAGGTACCTGGGACCAGTGAAGAAATAAATTTATACACCGTTTGCGCCGGAAATACACCTCCGCTCACCCACATGGGAGTGATTACTACTATTACGGTCAATAATAGTGTGAGTCTTGTTGGTGTTTACGATGCTACGCTCAGCCCTTTAGCTTATGAATACGTTTCTACCGATGGAACCAGTAATACTTATAGTATAAATTTACCTGATTTAGCGCCAGGAGATTGCCAGGAAATTAACGTAGGAACCAGATTACTATTCTGTCCGGAACCTCCACAGCTCCCCGCAGAGATTTGTATCGGTACTTCTTCTGGTTGTATGGATCCAGACGTACAGGCCGCTGTATTGGGGAACACTACTGCGTGTACTAATAACAATATTTGTTACCGCTACACGGTGGGTGCTCCCGAGATTCAGTCTACCTTTATTCAGCCTCAAGGGAACTTTGATCTTTGTGATACTGTCATCATGTCTGTTTTAGTGAAAAACGTAAGAGATGTATTGGTAACGGACCTTCAGCTGTTTTGGGACTTGCCACTCGTCGGAACAGAATTAGTACAGGGAAGTTTTGAAGCTGCTTATCCTCATAATGGAGTAAGTGGTGCACCCTTTGTGAGTATTCCGGATCCGGACATCAACGGAAATGAAGTTTCTTACACAGAAGATGCAGATTTTAGCCCTTCGATTCACGCAAATGGTTTTCCTGGAGTTAGTACTGGATTAGATTCCAATCAGATTGTAATACGTTTTAAAATACTTTCAGTTTGTGATGAGTTTATCTCTGGATCAACTGCATTTTTTGAGGCGGTTGCTAAAGATCCCTGTAGTCCGAATACCATATCTTCCGGCGAAGTCAATAGCGAAAGAATTATCATCAACGGTGCCGAACCTGTTAATCACGCTCAAATTTTGACTTCTGCCAAACCTACTGATGTATATTGTGGCGGTCTGACAAATGAGTTTACAATAACAGGACAGAATATCTCTGAAGTCCCTTCTGGTGATTACGTTCAGATATGTCTGACTTTTCCTCCTGAATTACCGTACCGTAGTGGAACTTTGGCTTATGCGATTCCTGCCGGACAACCTACGGGCCCCGTTATAGAAACCGTGATTGGCGATCAGGTCCAGATTTGTTTTGATGGAGTTCCTAATCTGCCAGTCGGAGGTCAGTTTACATTAAAACTGGAAGCATCCATGGAAGAACTCTCAGGGTGTGGTGATGTTGATTTAATAGTTGATATTAAAGATAGAGTAGAGGATGAGAATTGTGTCCGTGACGGTTCTGTTTGTGACGTATGGGTACAATCCTCTGTCAATAATCGTTTCAGTGTCAATCTGAAAGCACCGCTTGAAACCGCAGATTTACAAATTACTCGTCAATGTACAGGTACGGATGATCCGGTGACCATCTGCTATGATGCGACTTTTATCAATCCGGGCCCCAACTATAACGGAGATATTACGGTCGAACTTTTTGACGACTTATTAGCAAATGGATTTTTGGATTACTACGATCCTTTCCTGGCTTCGGATACTTTCCCCGCACAATTTATTGCAAGTATGGATACGCTTATCCTTTCCGGTTGCTTTGAAGTGGAAGAGATTAATGCCTGTCCGGTTTTAATTAAATCTACTTATGATACTGCTTGCGAATGTAATGAAGAGGTAACCCCTTTCTTTGCTATTTCTCCAGCTTTTGTTGCTGAAATTCCTGCTACAAATACACTGTGTCCGGGAGAAGAAATTGGGGTAGAGTTTTGTGGTGATTACGAATTTACATTCGATGAAACCGAAGGATACGCACGCATTGTAGGAGATAGTGCCTATTTCGGAGTCCTGGACGGCGTAATGGATGCGGTCTTTTTTACGGTTACCGGTTCTACGGGAGAATGTGTGAGTACTGATATATTTTCTATCCGCAGACTGGCAGTACCTTTCCCATTATCTATTCAGGATACGATGGCCTGTACCGATCAGCCAAAATATTTGCAACTTGAGTTTCCTCCCGAGTTTGAAGATGATGCCATTATTACCTGGACTCCTTCAACTTACTTGAGTGACCCTACAATTTCTGACCCGATTTTTACAGCACCTGCTGCTGGAAATTATGGATATCGTGTCACCCTGGATTTTGGAGCTAATTGTGGCGTCACCGATAGTATAACTATGGTAGTAGATCCAATTGATCCGTTAACCATAATGGGAGAGGATATTTTCTGTCGTGGCTATCAACCTGCCACCATTTCTACAGATCCAGGATTTAACAATTACGAATGGTACAAAATCGGTGGGGCTTTTGAAATTATTCAGGCCGTTACCGGAATGAGTAACTCCTGGACAGGACCATTTTCTCCGGGAGAATATCTTGCTAAAGGATACCTCGCCGCTCCCGATGCTTGCCCTGCGGTTAGTCCGACATGGACGGTAGTAGACGAAGAATGTCTGGACATTGAGGTCACTAAAACAATTTGTAATATTCCGGCCATTCCAGAATTAGGAGATACGGTTACTTACTGCATAGAAATTTGTAATATCAATAGTGTAAACGATGGCCTTATTTATCCTGCTGATAACTTAATAGTTGAAGATACCTGGCCTAATGGTGTTACTTTCCTCGGTTATACCGCGACGAAGGGGACCTACATTCCTACGACTCCAAATGGTACTTGGGCTATTCCTGATATGAACTCTGGTGATTGTGAGACCCTTGAAATAATGGGCCGGATTGATCGTGCTGGAGTAATCGAAAATCTGGTTGAACTCAATCAGGTTGATAAAACAGATATTGATTCCGCTCCGGATAACGAAGATGGTGATCAGAGTGAAGACGAAGAAGCATTGGCTTCATTCTCTGTGATTTTAGCATCTATCGGCGATCAAGTCTGGATCGACGCGGACATGGACGGAATCTTCGACCCAGGCGAAACAGGAGTTGAGAATGTACAGGTTATCCTTTACAATATTGACGGAACGCCTCGTGATACAGCTTATACAAATAGCAGTGGTCTCTACGAATTTGTCAACGTACCAACAGGAGATTATTATTTAGAATTTGATCAAACGACTTCAACCACACCTGGAGCAGAAGATTATCCATTTACCCTTACAGCTCAGGGTGATGGAACAAATGATAGTGAGGCTGATGCGACTGGACTAACTCCAATCTTCTCTTTCGACGCCACGACCGGCGACGACCTTACCCACGACGTGGGGCTGATCCCGGTGGCCGATATCGGAAATTTTGTCTGGATTGACACCGATATGGACGGTATTCAGGATCCGGGGGAAGCACCGGTAGCCAACGTGGGCGTCACCCTTTATGACAGCGCCACGGGAACCGCTATTACGACTGTATTTACAGATGTAAATGGTGAATATATATTTGAAAATATTCCTGCGGGTAATTATTATCTGACCTTCGATCCGACTACTTCTCCGGGTGGACAGGACTACGAATTTACGACTTCCAATACCGGAAACGGAACCAATGACAGTGATCCGGATGCCACGGGTCAGACGATGGCATTTATGTTTGATCCTTTAAATGGAGACGATCTGACCCACGATGCGGGCTTGATCCCGGTAGCCAATATTGGAAATTTTGTCTGGACAGATTTAGACATGGATGGAGTACAGGATCCGGGGGAGCCAGGACTGGATTCGGTGCTGGTTGTTCTGTACGATGGCAACAGTGGTAATCCAACTGATAGTATGTGGACTGATGCGATGGGTATGTATTTGTTTGAAAACGTACCAGCGGGCGATTATTTTGTAGGCTTTGAGCCAAATGCTTCTTTTGGAAATATGAATAACACATTCTCTCCACAAAATACAGGAAATGGCTCAAATGACAGTGATGCGGACATGAGTGGATTTACTGCTGTATTTGCATTTGATCCTCAGATGGGAGATGATTTATCCATCGATGCGGGAATTAGTCCGGTGGCTAATATCGGAGATCAGGTTTTCGTAGACGCTGACGGAGACGGCCAGCAGGATCCGGGCGAACCGGGTGTTGCGGGTGTTACGGTTAATTTGTTAGATGATAACGGAAACATCATCGCAACTACCACTACGGATGCGAATGGAAATTATTTATTTGAAAATATTCCTTCGGGCACCTACAGTGTAGCCTTTGATCCAACGACGGCACCAGGCACGACAGAATACGATTTCACTAGCAGCAACAGCGGCAACGACGCCACGGATAGTGACGCGGACGCGACTGGAACAACGGCACCATTTGTCTTTGACGCCAGCATGGGCGACGACCTGACAATTGATGCGGGTCTTATTCCCACGGCGGATATCGGAGACTTTGTGTTTATCGACGCAGACGGCGACGGTTTACAGGATCCGGGCGAAATGGGTATCAGCGGCGTAACGGTAAATCTGCTGGACGACATGGGCAATATCATTGCCACGACGACCACGGATACCAACGGAGAATATGTATTTGAAAATGTACCTGCGGGAGATTACAGCATCGGCTTTGATACAAGCACGGCGATGGGTGACTATAACTTCAGTCCACAAGGCACCGGAGATGGTACCAACGACAGTGAAGCTGATCCATTAACAGGAATCACGCCACAATTTACGTTTGATCCACTACTGGGCGATGATAATACGCACGACACAGGTTTAGTACCGGTTGCAGATATTGGAAATTTTGTTTGGGTAGACGATGATATGGATGGGATTCAGGATCCTGGCGAAGCGGGCCTTGAAAATGTATTGGTTGTGTTATACGCTGCGGACGGCACACCACTGGACAGCGTGTATACCGACGCGATGGGTATGTATCTATTCGAAGATATTACAGTTGGCGACTACTACGTAGGCTTTGAGCCAAATGCGGATCCGTCGAGTATGAACTACGGATTTACCGGTACCAATAGCGGCAACGGCTCGAATGATAGCGATGCAGACACCAACGGATTTACGAGTGTGTTCAGCTTTGATCCACAAAATGGAGACGACTTAACGATTGATGCGGGTGTAAGCGCCGGTGCCAATCTGGGAGATCAGGTTTTCGTAGACGCTGACGGAGACGGCCAGCAGGATCCGGGCGAACCGGGTGTTGCGGGTGTTACGGTTAATTTGTTAGATGATACCGGAAACATCATTGCTACCACCACCACGGATGCCAACGGAAATTATTTATTTGAAAATATTCCTTCGGGAACATACAGTGTAGCCTTCGATCCAACGACGGCACCAGGCACGACGGAGTACGATTTTACTAGCAGCAACAGCGGCAACGACGCCACGGATAGTGACGCGGACGCGACTGGAACAACAGCACTATTTGTCTTTGACGCCAGCATGGGCGACGACCTGACAATTGATGCGGGTCTTATTCCCACGGCGGATATCGGAGACTTTGTGTTTATCGACGCAGACGGCGACGGTTTACAGGATCCGGGC
>CAKZUV010000308.1 GCA_937921555.1 uncultured Saprospiraceae bacterium | reverse complement strand
TGATTGTGCGAAATTGAGAAAATTTTGTTTTGAATAAGGCAAAAAACACAGGCGATGCCTTAGCATCGGCGAGGCTTTTTAACGACATTCAGAATAAAATTTGCCAATTGCAGCCAATTAATGGAAGTTTAGACAAGCTCTTAATCCGAATCAGCAAAACCGTAGCCTTCGAGTTTTCTCAGGTCCTCGATATATACTTTGACATCTTTTTCGTCTATGGGATAAATTTTTATCTGACGGTTTCCGTCTACTTTCACTTGAATATTTTTCCCTTTTCCGGCTTCAACGGTTATAAATTCGTTTCCACCAAATTTTTTCATAAAATAAACTTCCAGATCTTTTACCAGCTCATAAGACTGATGCGGCTCACTCCACGGGGACCAACCAGTAAATCTGATTTTCATTTCCATTCCGTTCATCACCTTGAGGGAATCAAAAACACCGTAAAAAAGCAAGTCCACTTTTTGGGATTTTTCGTCAGTCGAGTCAAGATTAGTAATCCAAAGCGCGTATTTGTTTCCTGGTCCTTGCCGGACGATTCCTTCTTTATTTAAGAGCCAGCAGGCATCATAAAATTCTTTTTGCGTCTGGCCCATCTTCATACCCAATATTAAATCTTCGTGAATTACGCCGGCAGACCGCTCTTTCTTCACCAATGATGTGTACTCCGACTCACAGGACAAAAACAATATCCCGCCAAAAAATACAAATATAATGTAATATAATAGTCTCATTTTTAGTTTTTTGTAAATTCGTATATCAGAACGGGACCGTTATTGCTACCAACCAATACCTGCTGATCTCCGAGCAAGGTGAGACTGCGAATTTGTCCAGTCCAGTTTAAAGTCTTAGCGGGTTTGAAAGCAAAGTTATCCCCTGTTTGTTTACCGTTCATCCACCATCCTCTGGAAGCATCATCCCGACCAAATTGTGGTTTCACCGCGTAGTGATTGCCTCCTGCCACCAGATCAGGTAAACCATCTTTATCAAAATCATGGGATACCGCCGCGTGGACCGAAGCATATTGTACCGCCGAAGGTAAAGTACCTTTTACAAACTTGTCTCCTTCCCGAAAATATAGGGTAGATTCAACGGTATTAAGTTTCAGTACTTTTGCCTGCTCCATTTCAGAAGGTCCAAAAAGGTCTTCCATCGCAGCCTTTGCGTAATCTTTGTAGTATAGAAATTTCTTTTTCAATACTGGCAACTGAGAAACGATCTCGTCCATGTCCAGCACCGGATAATCTTTCCCATCGATGGTTTCACAAAGGATCGGATCAGCTTGTCCATTTTTATCAAAATCCGCCAGGTACAATTTATAGCGGTCATTCAGGGTTCCGTTGGTTCCCGTATTCCCTGCAAAAATATCCAATTTCCCGTCGCCATTAAAATCTTTGACCAATAAGTTATTCCAGATTCCCCGGGTCTGTTCCAGTCCGTATTCTTTCGTTACCTCATCAAACCCATCCGGATTATTTTTAAATAACCGAAGCGACATCCATTCCCCTGCTACTAATAAATCAGGGCGTTCATCATCGTCCAGATTGAGCCAGACCGCACTCGTAATCATTCCCAGATTCTGAAAAACCGGCAGGTCTACCAATTGGTACTTATTATTTCCCAGGTTCTGAAATAAATAACCACTTCCGGGACTTCCGTAAGGATTGATACTGTTCCTGTTCCCTACGAAGACATCTATTTTTCCATCACCATTATAATCCGCCACCGCAACTGCCCCCGTAGCGACGGGCTGCGAAAATTTAAAAGTTTTAGGCTGCGGGCTAAAATTTCCTTTGCCGTCATTCAGGTATAAATCGTCATTCAATTCCACGGTGTAGGAAGCAAATGCGGTTCCTCCGTAAGCTACGTACAAATCCTGATCACCGTCATTATCACTGTCGAAAAAATGGGCTGCGACTACTTCCGGGCGTGCTCTTTTCATAAAGGGTTCCGTGATTTCTGTGAATCCACTTTTGCCGGATAAAAATAAAGCGGATGACTGTGCTTTTCCTCCACCCGTAAAAATATCCGGCTGACCGTCCTGGTTTAAATCTGCGACAGCAACAGCCGGACCTTTGCCCGTATTCATTTTGTAAAGTAATCTTTCCCGGTCAAATTGGTTAAACTTTATTTCCCGGTGGCTAAAGCCGAGGGAATCGACGAGGGTAAAGATTTTTTCCGGAACAGAAGGCCGCGGGGTTGTTTTCGTTTCAAATTGACCGTAGGTGTAATCGAGGGTCGAATTCGTGGTTGGTTGTAAAACCATATTAGCGGTTCCGTCGGGCCAGATGATTTTTAGGCTATCGACTAGATTACACGCTCCTAGTCCGATCCAGATTTGATTGCCAATGCTGGATTGAAAGCCACGGGAAGGAAACTGCTCGTTCATAAAAGTCTGGTCACAAGCGTATGCAATTATTTTAGCACCAATGGCTTTGGTATTCTTTTTTTGTCCGGTTAGTTCTACATTCAGGTAATTTTTTTCTTCTGTATTTGTAGTGTTTTCATAAATAAAACTCGGCATATTGACATTATTAATAATCAAATCCAGATCGCCGTCGTTGTCCAGATCACCGTAGGCACTGCCATTGCTGAAACTTGGTTGCGCCAGTCCCCACCCGACAGTTTCATCGGCAAACAAAAAATCGCCCTGATTACGGAATGCGTAATTGGGTACTGCTTCTGAGGGCATCGCGTCGATTAAATTCATGATCGCGTTTTCACCGCTGCTGATCATATTTTTGATTTTAACATCGTTCGCAATAAAGGTCAGATAATCCCGGTCAAGTAAATCTTTATAAATACCGTTGGCGACGATAATATCTTTCAGACCATCATTGTCAAAATCCTGCAACAGACAAGACCAGCTCCAGTTGGTAGCCGCCACACCCGCTCTTCTGCCTACTTCCAGAAAACCGCTTTCGCCCATGTTTTTTTGTAACATGTTCCGGGGCATCTGGTGGTTGTATCCTTTGGAAACCGCCAGGGAATATTTTCTCCACGATTCGTAGGTCGCTTTTGTTTTTTTACGTTCCAGCGTTCCGGGTAACATTTCGGTAATCATCAGATCCGGAAGGGCATCGTTGTCCAGATCTGCCACGTCGGCCCCCATCGCTCCCATTGGCAGAGATTCAAAATAGTTATCTCCCGCTTCTGTAAATGTTTTGTTTTTATTATTAAGATATAAATAATCTTTTTCGAAAAAATCATTGGAAATATAAATATCCGTCCATCCGTCTCCATTGAAATCACTCAGCGTAATCCCCAGACCGAAGCCAATTGCGCTGGTATAAATACCTGCTTCCTGACTAACATCGACAAACTGGCCATCCCGGTTTTCCAGCAACATGTTTCCGTCACTGGCGGGGATTTTCCGCAAATCTTTTACCAGGTCAAATCCACCGACCGACCGGATAGAATTATTGAGCAGGTAACAGTCCAGATCTCCGTCCCGGTCGTAATCAAAAAAGGCAGATTGGATAGAAAGGCCTTCCACGTCAAGGCCATATTTTTTGGAAGATTCTACGAAGGTAAGATCACCCTGATTGATGAAAAGTTCGTTGTGCCGGTTTGTGCCACCTGGCTTTCCCGCTTTACAAACGTAAATGTCCAAAAGACCATCTCCATTGATATCGACAAAGTTTGCGCCGGAGGACCAGATGTCCGGACAAGCTACGCCCGCCGAAGCGGTAATGTCTTTAAAGTTCCAGTCGCCCTGATTGAGGTAAAGTTTGTTATCCACCAGATTGCCCGTAAAGTAAACATCCATCAGACCATCATTATTGATATCACCGATAGCGACGCCTCCGCCGTTAAAAAAATTACGATAGGTATATGGATTAAAATTTTCGGTGTAGACCAGATTATTTTCGAAACTCAGGTTGGTATTTTTCTTTAATCGAAATAAAGAATTAACTGGTTCTTCCTGACAGCCCATCAGGAAAAATACCGATAAGAAAGATAATATTGTAAGAATTCTCATGTCAATGATAACGGAGGTATTTTTTGGCTGACTGTGGTTTGTTTAATCGTTTATTTGTTTAATCGTTTAGGGTGCCTTCCTGCGTCGGCAGGCGGGTGGTTGGTTGGTTTGTTGAGTTTGCTCTAGTTTTTGTCTTGCAAAGAACGCAGAAATTCTTTAAAGTGTATATTTTTTATCGTTAAAACAATAGCTATTAAAAAGAATCCAGCAGTTGTTTATTAATTGGAAAAGGGCCACTTTCTGGAAAGCAGCCCTTTTCAATATTATGAACAATAAATGTTGTTCGTCAGTCTCTTAGCGATTAGTAGCCAGGATTCTGTGTCAGCGGGTTAGACCCGGAGTTAGACGCCTGAATCTGATCGAAAGGAATTGGGAAAACCGTTCTGAAATCGTCAGAAGTTGGCTTTTCCCACCAAGTATCGCCATACTTACCGAAACGAATCAAGTCACGACGACGAGCCGTCTCCTGGTACATTTCACGACCTCTTTCTGCGAGGAAGCCATCGGCATCGATGCTGCTCAGGTCAGCTACCTTAGCACGCGCACGAATCGTGTTCACGTCCGGTAAGGCATCATTCCAGTTACCACTCATACGAGCCAGCGCTTCACCACGCATCAGGATCACATCTCCCAATCGCAGGATTACCCAGTCATTATTCATATCTGGTCGTCCAAACTGCTGGAAGCTGTATTTACCCGCACGTGCTCCGGCCTCTCTCTGAGAGTTAGGCTGTAACTCGTTGATACTTGGGGTATAATTCAATACAATATTTTCGTCATCAGAAGCGAAATCAAGTACGGTATTTCCACCAAAATCCAACTGGTCACCAACGATAAATGTTGCTTTACGAGCGTCATCATCAGAGTAAGAATTGTAAAATTCTTCCAGGGTTGCATAACCGTTCCACGGCTGCGCATCCAGGTTCCAGGTAAATTGGCTGGAATAGTGCAGGTTCATCTGAGAGAAGTTCATTCCTCCACCACCGGCCTGGTCGTAGTTTACGGTAAAGATATGCTCAGGATTACCGTCGTTATTCGGTGCGAAAACCGCAGCGTATCCTTCCAGGTTATCCGGATCTGAAGCTACTCCAGATCTCTTTCCAAGGTTTGTAACGGTACATCCGTCACCACACAGAGAATAAGGACCATTGTCGATGATATAGCTGGCAGCAATAGCCGCTTCGCTGTAGTGATCTTCTCCAACGTATACTTCCGAGTTCAGGTATAGCTTAGTCAAAATACCTAAAGCACCGAACGTATTGATCTGATAAGGATCCGTACCTCGTCCAAGCGGACTCTCAGCCAGGTCCATTCCTTCGGAGATTTCCGAAATATCAAGTGCTTCTAAAAGTTCCGTTTCAATAAAATTGAAAGCATCTGCGCGGGAAGTTTGTGGTACATCTACACCGGGGCTTGTAATCAATTTGATTCTACCGAAATCATCCATCAGACGGAAGTAGAAATAAGCACGTAAAACACGGGCCTGTGCGATGCTCGCATCATCCAGCGTACCTCCGGCCAGTAATTCATTAACGGTGTTAATGGCACCGTACGCACCATTCCAGGCGTTGTTCAGGAAGGCGTGAGTCGCACCGTAAGTGTGCTGGTGTAATTCGACGAGGATACCTCCGTCAAACCAGTCACCACCCTTGGCAGCGATACACATTTCATCAGAAGTAATTTCCTGAATGGAGTAATAACTTCCGTG
>CAKZUV010000307.1 GCA_937921555.1 uncultured Saprospiraceae bacterium | reverse complement strand
TACCCGTGGCAGAACCGACGAGCGCGTATTCACGGCCATCCCGTTCGTAGCCCCAGATATCATTGAGGCGTTGGGGAAAATTAACTTCGGCCCTCAGCGTCATATTTAGTTGAGCGGCGAGCGGCAATGTAAACACTGCGGCGAAAAAAAGTAAAAATAATTTTTTCATAAAGATTAAAATGATTTGATAGAAGCAACTTGAAAATCAGGGATTATTGTTCCTAATTGAGTCGCTCCGGTAAATAGCTATTTCCTTAAAGTTGTCAGCCAACTTTGGAGCATATTTATAAATATGCCTTTGATAATAAATGGTAAAGATACTTTTTAAACGTATTAATATATACTCTTTGAGATAATTGCATTGTCAAAAGCCTGACAGATGGTAAGTTACCCTTTAGTATGGGCCATTTTGAGGCACTGTACCGTTATGTGTGTCATTTTGCATCCCGCACCTTGTGTTTCTAATGGAAGGCCAACGCGCTGACACAGATTACAGGACAATCTCCATTCTGAAACGACAATCATTCGTTGTATCCACTTCTTTTCCGGCTACTCTTTTTTCAATAAATTAAGGCAAAAAACACTGGAAAACCCGAATTAGGAATAGATTAACTTACGTTAAAACAGTTAACTAAACATAGATTTAATATAAAAGTTCGCTGACTATCAGTTGTTTACAGAATTAAAATTAACATACCTTAAAATCAATAACAAGGGGCAGGGCGCTAAAACCTTGTTTGACAGAGTTAGGTAGTTGTATATTGCGGTAACAAAAGAAAACAACATTATTTCTTTTGAAAACCCCAAAAACTCAAATTGAAAAAAACGAATAAAAGTCCCGGTTTACCCTGCGGGAATTTAAAGATTAATGGGTGTTCTCATAGTGTGTGGGCTGCCCCCCGGTCTAATGTGACCGGCGGGGTGGTTTTTTTCCGCTTTCGGGAAATAATGATTGAAAAATAACCAGCCGGTTGGTGGTTTACAAATATAATATTTTCCCTGATTGGGAAATTTAAAATTTAATGGGTGTTCTCATAGTGTGTGGGCTGCTCCTCGGTTTAATGTAATCGAGGGGTAGTTTTTTTTTGTGGTAATTGGATGAGTAGAAAACTTACAAAGTTTTCTACAAAAAAGTAAACAGTACAGCGGAATTAATTAGCTTTGACAATAATCCTACCGCCAAAGAATGATTTTTTTCTAAATCGGGATTAGATAAAAGTAAATGAAAGCAAATTGTTGAAAATGAAAAACACACAATTAACAGAAAAAGAAATCGGTGCTATTGCATTATTTTTAATTAACAGAATTTCCCGAGTTCCTGAAAATCATCAAATGCTATAAGATAAAAAGTATTACCTTAATGATGTTTTTAGAAGTCGCTTACCAAACGGTCGAAGCATTTTTGGTGGAGTATCCGTGGAATTTCATCCACCTGACAAACGAAGATAATATTATTGACGAAGTATTTAAAATACAGGTTTGGTATCCTACCATTTTTCTGCTAAATAAAGAAGGTTAAATCTCTAAATCCTTTTCTGGAGGGGCCACGGGCGAGCAGGCAGTTATTCAAATTCAGGAAAAATTAGTTCCGGAGATTGAGGCGTTGCTGTAGTTTTGGTTTGAAAATTGTTTAAAGCACTAATTGGAAACAGTTTTAAGCCAGGGAATGTTAAAAAAGCAGATTTAGAATTTTACCGTATTGTGTAATTGCTAAAGCTAATAAAGAAAAACAATCAAAATACAAATTTATGAATATTCAATGGAAAGGATCGGATGATTACTATTACGCGCGATTAGAGGAAAACTTCGATAAGAAAGAAGCCATCAAAGAGTTGATCCTAAAAATTTTAGCGCTGTCCGTCGACAAAAAAGATTGGAATTTGTTGGTTCTCGATAAGTGGATTTTTAATCTCGGGAGACTTATCGGGAATATTCAGAATGAAGATCAGGCAATTGGCATGGATAGAGGCTATAGAGTTGGAATCCAATTTTTAGATTATTACAATCGTCTCGAAAATTCCGCGCCCAGTGATTATGATAGAATGTTAGAGGAGATAAGTGAAGAAATTGAAAATCTAATCATTGAAGTTATTCATGAAGATACCTTTAGAGCCAAATTAAAAGATTATTATAAAAAGAACCCTTTTTCAATTGAAATTTCAGAGGAAGGACAACGGATTGATTCTATATTTGGAATTTGAATAAATAAGGTTTACGGAAATTTTTTGGAGGGGTAAGTGAAAATATAGCTGTTATTTTTTGAAAAATTATTACAATTCAAACAAATTTGTTAGGTATGTCTAACTTTTGTATTTTTGTATATCTAAAAATACAAAAATGAACAGACCTTTTCGCTTAGTAATCATATTTTATATACTGATAATCAACACCTTAGCTACCCAAACCGGCACCATAAGTGGAACCCTGAATATCGAAGGAACACCCGTAGAATTTGCCCAAATTGTCATCAACGACACCAATTTCGGAACCACCACCAACTATCGTGGAGCATTTACCATCGAAAATATTCCTTTTGGGACTTATCAGATAACGGGGTCTTATCTCGGGTACACGGACCTGGACCGGGAAGTGAAAATCGACGCAACCAATCCTGCAATTAAGCTGGATTTTGACCTCACCGAACAGACTTTTCAGGTGGAGGATATCGTCGTGACAGGGACCAAAACTTTTAAGCGACAAACCAATTCTCCCGTGATCGTCAACGTCGTCAACAGTCAGACCATCAGCAATGTTCAGGCTTGTAACCTTTCCGAAGGATTGCGATTTCAGCCCGGATTGCGGGTCGAAACGGACTGTCAGACCTGCAATTATACGCAGTTGAGAATGAACGGTTTAGGTGGTGGTTATTCGCAAATCCTGATCAATGGCCGTCCGATTTTCAGTCCGCTTACGGGACTTTACGGCATGGAACAATTGCCTGCCAACATGATCGAACGGATCGAAGTGGTTCGCGGTGGTGGTTCTTCGTTGTACGGTTCGAGCGCGATCGGTGGGACGGTAAATGTAATTACAAAAATTCCCAAAAAGAACGGCTACGAACTGGATTATAATTATCAGAATATCGACGGACAGACCAGTGATCATACCATCAGCGGTAATGCGACCTTAGTTTCAGAAAACAGAAATTCCGGAATTTCATTGTTTATGAATCACCGGGAACGCGGTTTTTACGACGCAAATGCCGATAATTTTTCGGAAATTCCACTGATTAAAAATACTTCCATCGGCGCCAATCTATTTTTTATTCCTCAAGAAAATCAGAAGATAGAATTAAACATCAGCAACCTGCACGAATTCCGGTTGGGTGGAGAAATGATCACGGATCAACCCGCTTTTCTGACGCAACAATCCGAAGAAAGAACCCATGACGTCTGGATGGGTAGCGCCGATTATCAGATTAATTTTAACAACGAACATAGTTCCCTGATCACTTATTTTGCCTGGCAGAATACTGACCGTAAACATTATACGGGCATTCAGCCGGATCGCGGAACCCCGGAATTTGACGAGTTTTTGAATAATCCTCCCTACGGGACTTCGAAGGTGAGCACCGTCAATGTAGGCGTACAATTAAACCACAAAATGGATAACTTTCTAAATGGAAAAAATGTATTTACGTTGGGAACCGAGTATGTTTATGACGATGTGCTGGACGATATTCCGTCGTATAATTATCTGATTGATCAAACCTCCAGAGACTTTGGTGTATTTTTACAAAGCGACTGGGCGATCACCGGGCAACTAACTTTGTTGTCTGGATTGCGGATAGATCAGCACAATTTGGTAGATAAAATAGTGTTAAGTCCCCGGGCATCTTTGCTATATAAATTTAAAGAAAATACCCAGTTTCGGTTTAGCTACGGTACGGGGTTCAGAGCACCGCAGGCGTTTGATACCGATTTGCACATTGCTTTCGCCGGAGGTGGTATCTCCCGGATTTCGCTGTCTCCCGAATTGAAAAGAGAAAATTCCCGTAGCTATAGCACCTCCGTCAATTATGACAAACCCATGGACAATTGGATCGTCGGATGGACACTGGAAGGATTTCACAACCGGCTGACCGACGTCTTTTTTTTACAACCCATCGGATCGGACGAATTCGGGGAGTTATTTGAAAAACAAAACGGAGCCGGTGCGACGGTCCAGGGGATTACCGTGGAAATCCGTGGAAATTACAACCGGCAAATTCAGCTGGAAGGTGGTTTTACTTTGCAATCCAGTAAGTTTGACGATCCCGTTCAGTACATTGATGACTTTGCCGGTATCCGGGAATTTATTCGCACCCCCAACGATTACGCCTACGCCATTCTGACCCTGACGCCGACCGAAAAATGGAATGCCACGGTCAATTATATTTACACCGGAACCATGAAAGTGCCCCATTTCGCCGGTGCGCCCAACCAGACGGTAGATGAAATTATTACTTCCGATCCTTTTTCGGAGTTGAGCGCTAAAGTTGGCTATACTTTTCCCGTCGAAAAACTGGGCAACAAGATCGAAATCTACGGTGGCATAAAGAATATTTTCAACGCCTACCAGGATGATTTTGACATTGGAAAAAACCGGGACAGTAATTATATTTATGGTCCCGCTCAGCCCCGGACGTTTTTTGTGGGATTGACTTTTAAGGGGGAGTAGTGATCACAATTTTGCTAGGATATTTAAATGCTACTGTTATGGACAAGGTAAAAAAATACCAACTTCTAATATTGCTTTTGGTTATGTTCGTGACAATATTTGTTTATGGTCCTCAGTGGATAGCTCACTACTATATGTTAAATACGGACAGCAATGAAATCAAAATTTATCAAGCTGAATACTGGGAGAAAGCAGACCAGGGAATTTGGGACAAACAAAGGGAATATGCCCTGATTTGGTGCAGGGTTCGAGGAATCCAAATTGATGAAGGCCATATTGATCGCACCTTGTCGGAAAAATGGGATATAGTGATAAGCTACTGGAAGAAAGCTAAAATTTAATGCTTTCATTTTTTACAAAAATACTTTTTCAACTTCTACTTTTAATAGGCTGTCAAAACTGTTAAAAAAATCCCGTTTGTACACCCAGGCGGGATTTGTCATTTCCAGGCCAGGGATCAACAAATGAACAACTTAGAACGTTTGCCTATTTATTTAATTGACCCTAATTATTCCTATTTTTGCAAAAAAAGAACGAACTATGCCGGAATTGCCAGAAGTGGAGACTTTTAAGAAATATTTTGATGGAACCAGCCTGAATCAGCAGATCGAAAGGGTAGAGGTGAGTGATGATAAAATTATTCGTAACGTAAGTGGCGACGAATTTGCCAAAAAGCTGACTGGAAGGACTTTTCTGGACTCTTACCGGAGAGGAAAATACCTCTTTGCCCGCCTGGACAACGACGAACACTTGCTTTTTCATTTCGGGATGACGGGTGATTTAAATTATTACGAACTGGATGCAGACCGTACCAAATACGAACGGTTTGTTTTTTATTTCACCAACCACCAGCGACTGGGTTTTGACTGTCCCCGGAAATTTGCGCGCATCAATTACGTCGAAAACCTGGAAGACTACATTACGGAAGTCGGATTGGGACCGGACGCGCTGGAAATGTCGTGGAGTGAATTTTCGGCTGCGGCCAAAGACCGGAAAGCAACCATTAAAGGTTTTTTATTAAACCAAAAAATACTGGCCGGCGTCGGAAATTTATACGCGGACGAGGTTTGTTATCAGACCCGAATTCATCCGGCCTCCCAAGTGGGTGCCATTCCAGCCAAAAAACTAAAAGCCGCTTTCGAGGCCATGAAAAATATTTTAAATAGGGCCATTGAGCGGTCTGCGTATTACAAGGAATATCCTGAAAACTGGTTTTGGGAATGGCGTAAGGAAGGAACCAAATCTCCGGACGGAAAAGTTGAGGTAGCGTGGGAAAAGATAGGTGGCAGAACTACTTATTTTTTTCCAAATTATCAAAAACTTTATTTGTTTAAAAAGGGTACGTGACTAATTGGAGGTACTAGCTAGCCCGTTTGCTATTAAGTATACTGTTTACTTATTGCCTTCTGCACTAAACTTCTGTGTAATATGATTGCCACGAAGTCACGAAGGTCACGAAGAAAAAAAGCTTAGTGAACTTAGTGTCTTAGTGTCTTAGTGGCGAAAGAATGCCATGAAGGTCACGAAGAAAAAAAGCTTCGTGAACTTAGCACCTTAGTGGCAAAATAGAGTAAGAAAATTATATAATACTTTAGTGTGAAGACTCAATAGTTCAGAAAAAATAACATTACAAAAACATATTATGAAAGATCAGTCATCCGGGGAAATGTCAAAGGCGGAGAAGTTTGAATTCCAGAAAATAACCATCGATCCGGGACAATCCCCGGTGCGGTTAGACAAGTTTTTGTTCGACAAACTATTTCAGGTTTCGCGGAATAAGATCCAGAATTCTATAAAAAACGGGATGATTACCCTCGACGGAAAACAGGTAAAACCCAACGTAAAAATCAAACCCAATCAGGAAATTATCATCTATCTCGACGAACCCCGCGAATCCAATCCGGAGGTTGTTCCACAGGATATTCCGCTCGACGTTGTGTACGAAGACGAAGACGTTTTGATCATCAATAAGCCTGCCGGACTCACGGTTCATCCCGGTGTCGGCAACCGGGACGGTACGCTGGTAAATGGTCTGATGCATTATTTTAAACAAAAAGATTTACCGGTTAAAGAAGGAAATGAACCCGACCGGCCCGGGCTGGTCCACCGGATAGATAAAAACACGACGGGATTGATGGTCATTGCCAAGACCCCCGAAGCGATGACTCATCTGGCCAAACAATTCGCCGATCATACCATCGAAAGAAAATATGTCGCGCTGGCCTGGGGAAATTTTGACGATACCGAAGGAACCATCACGGGCAACCTCGGACGGCATCCTGCCAACCGGACCAAACAAACCGTTTACGACGAAGGTGAAGGTGGAAAACACGCTGTGACGCATTATAAAGTTTTGCTCGATATGTATTACGTGAGCCTGATTGAGTGCCAGCTTGAAACGGGACGTACACACCAGATTCGGGTCCACTTGCAACATACGGGACATCCGCTTTTTAACGATGCAAAATACGGCGGCGATAAAATCATCAAAGGAACGGTTTTTGACAAATACCGCCAGTTTGTAGAAAACTGCTTTAAGATGATTCCCCGACATGTTCTGCACGCAAAATCCATTGGTTTTGTTCATCCCCGTACTGGCAAAAAGATGTTTTTTGAATCTGAATTGCCGGAAGATTTTCAGGCGGTGCTGGATAAATGGGAACGGTATCTGAAAGGACGGAAAAAAGGGTAGGGGACGTGCGTTAAAATTTTTAGGTTATCTGGTTGCCATAAATAAAGAATGGAAGAACATAATGATTTAGATCGTGTTTTTCTTTTTTTTGCCAAATCAAGATTATAGAATGTTGAATAATTGAATGAAGATGTGGAGGTTTTAACAGTTTAGCTCCATATAACACACAACACCCTGCGGGTGGGCCCACCCTCTAAGTCTGACCGAAGGTCTGTGTATGTGCGCCTCGCAGCGCCCAGACCAACACCAAACTCCTGACGAAGACAATGAACTTGTACAGCTTCGCCACCCTAATGCAGGACAAAAACCCCACTTTAGTTATGTAAAAAAAACAAAAAATAAGCGCGCTGTGATATCACAAAAAAAATCCTGCATCCGCCTCCGTTACTATACTAACTCGGGCGACCTAACCGCAAGTTAATTAATTGTTTTTAAATTAAAAAATAAAATACAAATAATTTATAAATAAAAAACTTCCCTTCTATAAATAGAATCAAAAAACTTGTTTTTTACAGTCCTGATAATGAGCATTATTCCATATCAGAAAAATCAAATCCACCTGATTATTTAGCGGTAACCAATTCTCACAGACCCGAATCTATCAACCCCCTTCCAGACACCAAAAGCTACCATTTTTGTCTAAATCCCTGATAATCATAAAGTTAGGATTCACTGATGATAATTGGCCGTAACTCCCGATTATTGGGTATTTTTGCCGGAAATTTGGGGCTGAACCGTATTTCAGTTTTAGAATTCAGAACGGGAGGGTATTAGCACTCCTCAATGATGTAATCATGAAAATAGTTATTGCCGGAGCGGGTGCCGTAGGATTTCACCTGGCCGAATTGATGTCCAAAGAAAACCAGGATATCACCCTGATTGACCGGGACGTTGAGGTATTGGCCCACGCCAGTAATCACCTGGATGTGCTTACGATTAAGGGCGATGCTTCCTCGACGGCGATTATGGAAGCTGCGGGCGTATCCTCGGCGCAGTTATTTATTTCTGTGACTACTTCCGAAAAAACCAATCTGCTGCTGGCTATTCTGGCCAAAGAAGCCGGCGCCAAACGAACCATCGCCCGGATTACAAACGCCGAATATCTTGAACCGGGTCAAAGGGAGCGTTTTAAAAAATTAGGGGTAGACGAACTAATATCTCCCACACAACTAGCTGCCAAAGAAATTTTAAGATTATTAGAAAGAGCTTCCTTTACGGATTTATTCGAATTTGAAAAGGGACAACTTTCTGTTGTCGGCTTTACGCTTGATACCAGTTGTCCGCTCATCAATCAGAGTATCGAAGAGATTGATCGTCTTAACGATGATTTTATTTTTCGTGGAATTGCTCTGTTAAGAGATGATAAAACCATCATTCCAAGAGGGAATACGATCCTTAGAAAAGGCGACCATCTTTACATTGCTACGAGAAAAAAACACCTCGATCAGGCCATGCGCTTTGTGGGTAAGCAACTCAAACCGATCAAAAAAGTGATGCTGGTGGGAGGAACCGCATTGGCGTTGGAAACGGCTAAGTTGATTCAGGACAAATACAGAATTACAGTGGTCCTCGACAATAAAAAAGAGGAAACCAAGTGTGCTGAATTGTTAAGCAGCGGTCTCATCATTCACGCTGATCCCGGTAATATCGATGCCCTGCGGGAGGAAGGTTTGGAAAATACGGATGCCTTTATTGCCTTGACGCCTAATGCTGAAACGAACATTATTACCAGTCTGACGGCGGAGCAACTGGGCGTTTATAAAACCATCGCGCTGGTGGACAATGTCAACTATACGCACATCTCACAGCATATCGGGATTGATACAATTATAAATAAAAAACTGATCGCCGCGAACAGTATTTTCCGCTTTATCCGGAAAGGAAAGGTCAAAGCTATTGCCAGTTTACACGGGGTGGATGCGGAGATCATTGAGTTTGTCATTCATAAAAGTAACCGGCTGCTGAAGCATCCCATACGCGATTTGCACTTTCCGGAAAAGTCCATTATTGCCGGTGTGATCCGTGAGTCAAAAAGCTATCTGCCCGATGGAGATTTCCGCTTTCAGCTCGATGATAAAGTGATTGTTTTGGCATTACCGGAGGCCATTCATCTGGTAGAAGAAATATTTAAATAAGTGATTAACGCAGGAATTGTAGCAAATGTAATTGGTGTAATATTGATCGTGTTGGGTGCCTTCATGCTGACCAGTTTGGGGTTTTCCTTTTACTTTAATTCTCCCGATGGTCTGGCGATTACCGGGGCGGCTTTCACGTCAATTGTTTGCGGAGGATTGATATGGTATATTACCCGTAATTCGCGTAAGCAAATTGGTAAACGGGAAGGGTATCTGATCGTGGCACTCAGCTGGGTGACCATTTCTCTTTTTAGTAGCCTGCCCTATATTTTCAGTCAGGCTGTTCCTGGTTTCACAGATGCTATTTTTGAATCCGTTTCCGGACTGACGACGACGGGGGCAACTATTCTCAACGATATTGAAAGCGTTCCGAAAGGTATTCTTTTCTGGCGTAGCCTGACGCAGTGGCTGGGTGGAATGGGAATTATTGTACTAACCGTGGCGATTTTTCCATTACTGGGTATTGGTGGAGTAGAGCTATTCGTCGCCGAGGCGCCCGGCCCGACTTCGGATAAGATTCATCCCCGAATCAAGGAAACGGCCAAGCGACTCTGGATGATTTATGTAGGCTTGACCTTTTTGCTCATGACGATTCTCTTTATGAGTGGAATGAGTTTTTACGATGCGATTAACCACGCGTTGACGACCATGGCTACGGGTGGTTTTTCTACTAAAAATGCCAGTATGGCCCATTTTAATACGCCCGGTATTCAGTACACTATTGCCTTTTTTATGTTTTTAGCGGGTACGAATTATACGATTATTTACTTCAGTCTCAACCGGAAATTCAAGAAAGTCTGGAATAGCGACGAGTTTAAAACCTACTTAATTTTTATTGCGACCCTGACCTTGCTCGTTACGACGGTCGTGCACAATGTGACCGATCAGGGATTTGAAAAATCTTTCCGGGATGCTATTTTTCAAATTCTATCAATCATCACCACCACTGGTTACGTTTCGGCGGATTATACCTCGTGGACGCCCTCTTTGACATTGTTGTTTTTTCTTCTATTGTTCATGGGCGCGTGCGCGGGTTCCACGAGTGGCGGGATAAAAATTATCCGGCATCTGGTATTTTTTAAGAATATATTTTTAGAATTTAAACGACTTTTACACCCACGGGCGGTTATCCGGATCAAGGTAGATCAGCAATTGGTCCGTGGTAAAATTCTGACACATATTCTTGTTTTTCTGCTACTATATCTGGCAATCTTTGTCATCAGTTCTCTGCTCATGACCATTATTTTTTCTGATTTTGAACAACCTATGATTACCGCTCTGGGAGCCGTGGCTACCTCACTGGGCAACGTCGGTCCGGCGATTGGCGGACTTGGACCGCTGGATAACTTTGCGGAAGTACCCGGTGTTGGAAAATGGTTTTTGGTATGGCTGATGTTAATTGGCAGATTGGAAATTTTTACTATCTTGATCCTTTTTACGCCCTATTTTTGGAGAGATTAACTGAAAACCTCTTTAATGAAAATTCAAAATATTGCTTCCTACGTAATCGTCATCGCCTTTGTGATTGCCCTGCTGGTAATCGGAAAACCGTTCTTGGAACCGCTCCTGCTGGCGATTGTAATCTGGTATGTGATTATATCCATCAACGAATGGTTGCGTACTCCTTCCTTCGTCAAACAATACATTCCCAACAGTATCTCCCTTCTTATTTCCAGTATTTTGATTATTACGGTTCTTTTTTTATTGGGAAATTTAGTGGCTCAGAATATCGAAATGATGGGTACAAATGCCCCCAGCTATCGGGTAAATATTCAGCAACAGCTACAAAGAATTCTTGAATATCTCGGTCTGGAAAAACAATACGACCTGGGGAATATGGCCCACGAATTTAATCTGAACGATTATACCGGGCGGCTCATTAATTCCATAACCGGTCTGGCACAAAAATTTGTATTAATTCTGATTTATGTGGCTTTTTTACTTTTGGAGCAGCATACTTTTCCCCGGAAAATTGCGGCCCTGAACTGGACAGAAAACCGGAAGGCCAATTTCCAAAAGATTCTCAAGCAGGCCAATTCTGCCACCAAAACCTATCTGGCGGTAAAAACCGGCGCCAGTATTTTAACGGCCGTCTTGAGCTTTTCGGTTCTGTATTTTATCGGTGTAGACTTTCCTGTTTTTTGGGCATTTCTGATTTTTCTGCTCAATTATATTCCGACCATTGGTTCTATCGTTGCTACCTTTTTTCCTTCCATGGTTGCCCTGGTTCAATTCGATACGCTCGGACCTTTTTTCGCGGTGTTAATCATTATCACCGGTTTACAATTCTTAATTGGTAGTTTTCTGGAACCCCGGTTACTGGGAAATTCACTGAATATCAGTCCCCTGGTCATCGTATTGTCGCTGGTACTTTGGGGATTAATTTGGGGCGTTGTAGGTATGTTGTTATGTGTTCCGCTGACGGTGATTATCATCATCATTTCGGCCCAGTTTTCCAGCACCCGGCCAGTGGCGATTCTGCTGTCCAGAAACGGAAATATGGGGGAGGTGGATTGATGTTAAAAACTGGAAGGTGGGGAGATGAACCAGCTCTAAGTTAAAGATTCTTAAAACTCATTTAAAGTTTTCCTAAAATCCAGTTTACGAATATAATTTTCAATATATTAACGTTCTCAAATTATATGTTAAAGCTATAAAACTATATGTCTATGAAAACGATCATCCTGTTTTTTGGGTTATTGCTAACCACCAGTCTGGTAGCACAAGACCGCGTCAGTTACCAGCAACCGCTGGAGTATTCCAGTACCGGAACCATTGTCCTGCGGGAGATACAACATTATCCGGGAAAATCAAAAGAGGAACTTTATAAAACAGGAGAAGAATGGTTTGCCAGAAAATTTGCGGGAGATTTGTTGCCTTTCGATGGCTATTCCCAGTCTCAGAATAAACTCATAGGACGAGGATTTTTCAGCTACGAGACTTTCCCGGCGATTAACACAGATCTTGCGGATATAACCTACGTACTGACTATGTCATTTAAAGACGGAAAAATAAAAATAGAGGCAGAGGAAATTTTAATTTTTGGACAAACTTCGATAGTCAGTGTGACTGAGGAATTTCTTCAACCAAAGCCAGCGCGGGAAGTAATTGGTGACGAGGCACTTTACAAACGTAATGGCAAACCGCGCAAGGTAAAAAAGAGACACAAAGAAAGTATTCTTAGATATTGTTACGGGCAATTAGATTATATAAATACGTTTTTTAATTCAACTACTGAAGACGAAGATTGGTAGCGGCCCTCTAAAAAAATATTAAAATTAAGTTATGGTGCAAATCAGGTTTTAAAATCAGATTCGCATTTTTTTTCAACTTTTCCGGGAGATTAGAATTGTGTTATTCTGTCTAGTTATTTTGTTTTTTATTGGAAAAATACTACCTTGAAAAAGAGTTAAACCCAAAAAACAGAAATGGAAGAAAAAGATATTTACGAAGTAGCACAAGAAAAGGTAGCCGCCAAAAAAGGGTTCTTTTACCACTTTGTTGCTTATGCGATGGTTATTGGTATGTTATATTTTATCATCTGCTACACGGCGAAAGGGCCACTGTTTCCGGTGATCTTAGTAGGCCTGGCCTGGGGGATCGGTCTGATCATTCATTACCTCAAAGCTTTCGGAACCGAACAACTGGATTTCCTCGGATTTGAATCAAATTGGGAAGAGGAGGAATTGAGAAAAGAGGTCGAAAAACTAGAGCGCATCAGAAATCTGAAGGAACAAATCGGTAAAGAAAAACGACTGATTAGTGACCTGGATTCCGAATCCGCTTCCGAGTCTCTAGAACTGAAAGAAATTGTAAAAAGACCGACGGAAAATAATAATAATTCGTAACAAAGATGAAATATTTCACACAGAAAACTTAACGTGCTTAGAACTGAGTTACCAGTTACCAGTTACCAGTTACCAATCACTAATTAACCGATTAACCGATCACCGATCACCGATCACCGATCACCAAAATACACATCCTCCGGCGATAACTCTACCGCTTCCATTTCCTCCTGATCCCGCAATTGCTGAGCCACCGCTCCGTCACAGCCCAATAAAAAAATCCCCGACTGTGGAATCATATTGCCGATACACCAGCTATGGTCGAGTGGAAAAATATAGTTTGGAAAATGCACCAATTCCAGTTTTGCCTTACCATTTAAAGCGTTGACGACTGTTGGAAAATCGCTCAGTGTACCGGAGACCACCCACGGTTCCCCGAATGCTTCCGGCAAATTTTCTTCCCCGATTCCGTGATAAATTGTCGCTGTTTCAGGACCGAGTAATGAAATTAATTTTTCCAGAATCCTATAATCTTCCGTGGCCGAGGAAGCAATAAACGGGGTAAGCAATGCCGGTAAACTATGCTGACTAAAACTTTTTGAAAAAGGTTTTTTGATCAATGCCGCCAGTTGCTCGTGGGTTATTTTCCTTCGTTGTCCCGTATCTTCGTTTTCAAAAATGATTGGCAGAAAAATCTTAAAATAATGATCGTATTCTGTGGGCAGAATCGTTTTTACCACATTGGTTTCACCCTGAAAATCCCGGCTGCGGTGAATCCAGATAGCCGGTTGAATTTGGTTGCTGATAGTCATTGAAAACCTTTGAATTGTGAAAGTGGTAAAATAACCCTATTTTTATAAAACTCCAGAGCCATCAGCAAAAAATTGTCTGAATGTCCGATTCAAAAAAAATGCTTTTATTTACCGTCGTCATTGGATTAGCTGCGTTCCTGTTATGGAAAATTTCCGGTATTGCGCTGAGCAAGCCCGTGATTGTGGACTATTCCAAAAGCCCTTATTTTCCAACAAAAAGCACTGCTTATGAGTGGGGCGTTTACTGGATATTTGCCGTTTTACTATCTGCCTGTTTTTATTTTCCTTTTTATCTGGCGAAAAAAATCAACAGTTTAAGAGCTGTGATTGGAATTATTGGTTCCGTGGTTGCTCTTTTTATTTTAATCGGTTTTGTTAGTGGCAATATAAAAGGTGTACTAGCATCCAATTGGTTTGGCGAGGATTACGGTTTCGGAACGAATATAACCAAAGTATTTTTTGTCGCACCTGTCATTTACTATTTTATTAATAAACTTTCATTTCCCGATTTTCGATTTAAAAACTTATTTTACTTTTTTATAATGAATTTTGCCGTTTACTTCCTGGCCAGGTCTATTAGTTATCCGGTCGCTGATATCGACGAAATGCCTGTTAGATTTATTTTGCTGGATGGCTACTTTGTATTTTTATACGCACTCGCTTTCGGATTAATTGGCTGGCATACCAACCGTATGGAATTTAAAACAACATAAATGCAAACTAAAAATTATTACCTGAGAGAAATTCAGGATTCGGATATTGAATCGGTACATCGCGGACTCTCTAATCCCGAGGTGACGAAATACTACGACGTCCATTACGAAACGCTCGAAGCAACCAAAGAACAAATGCGCTGGTTTGCGGAACTCAAAGAAAATGGAACGGGCATCTGGTACGGCGTCTTCGACCGGAAAACGGATACTTTTTGCGGCGCCGGAGGCTATAACGATCTCGATAAAAATGATCGACGGGCGGAAATTGGATTTTGGTTACTCCGGGAACATTGGGGCAAAGGAATCATGAAGGAAATTTTTCCGGCACTCTGCGAACTGGGATTTAACACGCTCAACTTAAACAGAATCGAAGGTTACGTGGTCAGTGATAACAAAAAATGTAAAAGCGCTATCCAAAAAATAAACTTCACGTACGAGGGCACCATGCGGGAATTTGAAATCAAGGACGGTAAAAAAATAAGCCTGGATGTTTATTCTATTTTAAAAAGTGAATGGGGATA
>CAKZUV010000306.1 GCA_937921555.1 uncultured Saprospiraceae bacterium | reverse complement strand
CACCCGGTGTAATTACTGGCGTTGGGCCTACGGTGATAGATCCCGCACAGTTGTCCGTGGCGGTTAACATAACCGGAGCCGGAATATCATCGAAACAACTCACCATAACATCAGCAGGAGCTGCGGGTGCTACGGGTGCCTCGCTGTCTTCTACCAGAATCATCTGCTGGGCAGTTGTCGCGTTTCCACAACCATCGGTAATGGTAAAAGTCCGAATTGTTGTACTCGTTGCGGGACAATTGGCACCAGATACGGTGTCTTCAAAAGTGATCGTAGTAGTACCACAAGCGTTGGTAACCACTGGTGTATCAAAATTCAGCGGCGCACCACATTGTACGGTCTTCGTAGGAAGATCCGCCACGCTAGCCGGGAAGTTATTTTTCAGTTTAAAGTGAACCTCTACGGTATTGGCATTACCACATTCATCCGTCACCGTCAGGAATACTTCCGTAATAGCATAGCCATTATCACCGCAGATAAAATTCGGTGTAGCAGGCGTGAAGGAGAAAACTAAATCACTGTCATCCGTACAAGCATCCGTCGCATCCAGTATGTCAAAACTATTTTGGATGAAAGCATCGTACTCAACCTGAGAACGGTCATCACATTCTGCTATACCCACGCTTGGGGTTCCCTGGAATACCGGAGCTTCGTTGTCTACGACAACTACTAAAGCGGTACAACTGGTATTTCCACTACAAGTAGAAGCAGTGAAGGTTACAATCTGATACTCCTTGGTTCCGGGTACAACCACGGGACCACTACCACAACTATTCTGAATAAAACCGTTAGGGTTGAAATTATTTGTAATATTTACTTCCTGTCCGATACAACTGGTATTAACCGTTGCTAAATCTGCGTAAGCGTCAAATTTTGCCTGAAGTTCATCAATATCATCAGAACAATCAATCACACAGAATTGACTTGGACAAACAAATTCGGGAGCTTCAGTATCTAAAGTAATTATCTGGTCTCTTGAAACGGTTCTTCCGCAATTATCAGTTATTGTGTACGTAATCGCATATTCGGCACCGTCACAATCCGCTGTACCACTTACCAATACTGGTGAAGAGGCGGCGACGTCTACATCACCACCACAACCGGTAGTAGCAGCAATCGCTGTGAGATTTGGTCTTACATTTACCTGACAATCTACCACGGTTGAAGCCGGGAAACTGGTGATAACGGGACCATCCGTACCGGCAGGTGTATTGTTGGTAATTATTTGTGTATCAAAAGCGATATTTCCACAACCATCTGTTACCATATAGGTAGCAGTAGCAGACGAGCCGGGGCATTCAGGTGCTCCGTTAAAAGAACTGATGAACGCAATAACATTGACACCAGGATCATTACTATCATCGTCGTCGTCGTCGTCATCCGTTGTCACTACGGCATCCGCGGGATCAAGGATAAGATCTGAAATACAATCCACAGAAATATCTGCCGGGGCAACAATCATCGGATCGCCCTGTGGACTGCTGTCAATCATTTGAGTACAGGTGAGACTATTAGCAGGATCAGCTGCATCTGTGATGGTGAAAGTCCGCATCAGATTGCTTCCGCTACACTGGTCACCCATAATCGGACTGTCTGTAGCAGTAACAGTAAAGGTAGTACAACCACCACTGTTAATAACTCCACCCTGAGCGGTAAATTCTGCCTCGGTGGTCGGGGCAGCCGGCACCTCTTCTCCTGTCATTAAATTAAGTGCTGGTGGACATTCAATTGTGAAAACACAATTCATTGCTTCACCGACGTTGTTTACACCGATATTTATTGGATCCTGACTACCATTTCCAGCACAGCTGAATGAGCCGTCCGAATCAACTATCAGGATAATACAATCTCCAGGATTTACACTCGAAAATGTCAATCCAGTTAAATCTCCGTCTAATTCCATCGCCAGTAAGCTATCGGTAGCACCAGAGCCAGCAGGACCTGAATATATCGAAAGGTCGTCGAAACCAGATTCAATTTCTCCACCAAAAAATTCAACATCCACACCGGAAAAACCAGTTGCCGGACATATTTCAAGGAGGGTACTACCTGACTGATCATCATCATAACAAGCACCGACAACATCATCAAAAGCAGGTTCTATGCAACTACTCGTAAATTCAATCGGAGTAAAACCCTGACTAGCACAAGTAACAGAACCATCAGAATTAACATAAACGCTGATACACTGATCTGCCAATGGACAACTGAATGAAAGGCCCGTTAAATCACCCCCAGTTCCGTAAGCGTTATATATTTGTGTTCCTCCTGTTCCCGAACCCATGGCTCCACAGAATACCTGTAATTCGTCAAAAAAGTTTTCTACCTGACCGGCCGTAAAATCAATCTGAATGGCCTGACCCGGATCGGGACAGATATCTACTGCCAATGGAATAACCGTGCTAGTCAAATCATAACAAAAAGGACCAAACGAACCGGCACAATCAGAAGCAGCAGGTGCACTTACCAGTGCCGTCCAGCCACCATTATCAACACTACCATCAGAAGTAAACTGAACAGTCAGACATCCGGTGGAGTCTGATGAAGTAAAGATATTGTTTGCGGGAGCTGCGGTATTGGTACCATTGATATCATTTGCACCACCTTCTATTCCAAAACCATCACCTCCATCTCCAGCAAATCCTCCGTCACATACTGCGAATCCATCTTCTCCACATCCGGAAAGAATTTGCGGCGCAGTAGTGCTATTGCCGTCAAAAATGTTAATAAAATCCCAGCAGGGAGCAGTAGTATTTCTGGACTCTACGTCTACCTCCAGAAACTCAATGGTCACCGGCTGGCCCGCTACATCCGGACATATAATGGCAGAAGCATCTGAATTATTCAGATATGAACCACTACCCAGGATATCACATCCTGCACCTCCGTTGTCGTAGTAGTTGACAGTATCACCGACAGCTACTGTAAATGTTGCATCTGTATCAAAGGGATGTATAATGTCTTGTGCCGTTAGCCAACTGATGGAAGTTAGCAAACAACATAATACAAGTCCCATTTGACAGAAATTTGTAATTTTCTTGTTCATATTTTGTAAGATTTTGGTATAACTGGCTGTATTGCCAATTACTTTATTGTGATTTATAGTAAAAAGTTTTTTGCACAACAGTATAGAGCTATTACCGGTACCAGGTAATAGGACTAGATTATTTTGAATAAATTTAATTTAATCCTCTTTGGGAAAGGATCTACTGTTATAGTATAAAGGTGATTGGGACTTCAGTATTCTTGTGTTATTTGAGAATAAGAAACTAAAATCAAAGAATTTCTTGGAGCAAAATACCCTTAAAAATACAAAAAAAATCGAAAAAGCGCTAATAATATAATAAAATTGCGCTTTTTCGATTAAAAAAAATAGATTTGCTCTTAACTAGAGCGATTTATTCACAAGATTTAATCTGATAAAATCATTGTTTTGACATCTGAATGATTTCCAAAATCAATTTTATAGAATAAAAGGCCGCTGGTCTTTAAATCAGATTTTTGTATTTCAAACTTTTGGTATCCCTGGTCAAAGTTACCTTGCGTACGATAGACTTCTCTACCGTTTACATCGAAAATTTCCAGCTTAACGGTTCCTCGCTGTGGTTGTTCAAAACCGATGACCGTTTCATTTTGAAATGGATTTGGAATATTCTGATAGACTTTGTAATCAATTGTTGATTTAAAAATTAACTCAGGTCTGAAGATCTCAGAGCCGTCGTACATTTCAGCGGAAGTTTTAAGTGCATTAACAGAAAATAATTCTCTTACCGTCGTATTTTCCTTAGCAGTAATTTTCAGTGTAAACAAGGTATCTCCCTGTGTAACAAACACTGGACGGGGTTGATGCCAGCTGGTTGTTAACCACCCTGCTTCCAGGGCGTGAAGACCAAAATTATCGGTATTCATTCCAGGCAGGGAACCTGCTGTTATCGTAGATATTTCCACCCGTTCCGGGTCAAAGGTCAGGGTATACTGAAAACCATTGACTTCTCCATCTTCCTTTGCAGTAATTGGGACGAAGTATTCCTGTCCACGGTATATTTCCTGATCTTTCATTTCCAGTAGCCAGGGGGATCGTTCCTCCCGGACATCTCCTGCAGTCAGACTATTGACGATGGCTGACTGATTAAGATCTCCTGTTTTCACGGCAATAAAATCTTTTATCAGATCATTACTCAGATCATTTATGCTGTGTGATTCCGGAAATGTTGTTAAGAATGGATTTTCAGCGTTTGGAAACAGATAGTCCGCATCAATAAATCTCCATGAATCATTATTCGGAAATTGAGTATCAATCGTCAGAATCATCCTTCGTAGTGCAATCATATCCAGAGCGGTCACGGAACCAGAATTATTGACATCGGCGGCAATGAGTTGATAGGGAGATTCCAGTGTATTAATTTCCAGCAGGTGCTGGCCCAATAGCACTAAATCATACGTAGTAATTCCGTTTAAAGGGTGATCGTCACGGGTCGCAATAACTTCATAATTATTTTGTACGGGAAGTTCAAAATTATAGGTTCCATTTTCGGATGTCATCTGCTCATCCATCATTCCGCTACTTAAATGTACCGTCATACGTACGTCGGGAACCAATTCGTTTTCTTCCGTAAATATAGTTCCTGCCACGGTGGCTCTTCCCGGAATTATGGTAATTTGCTGAACTGCCGTAGTGGTATTTCCCGCTAAGTCTGTAGCTGTCCACGTTCTTTGTAAAATCGCTGTTTCTCCATTGTCACAACTGGAATCATTTCCGCTCACATAACTATCTTCAAAAGTAATCGTGGCCGGACTACAATTTTCGGATAAAATTACATTTCCAAAAACAGCAGGCAATTCGTTACAAGTAATTGTTTCGTTCGCTGGCACTTGTATAAATACCGGAGTGCCTTCGTTTTCTATCACAAAGGAAACATCAATGGTACTGCTGTTTCCGCAAACATCACTCGCCGTAAAAGTTACGGGTGTGACACTGATTCCTTCGTTATTATTCACCGGACTTTCCGGACTGTACGTTACCGTTACGGGCCCGTTAAAGCCACAAACATCGGTGGCATCCAAACGGGTGATTTGTGCATTTGCCCAGTTTTCGTAACTGGTTTGTATATCACTGTCACAGCTAGCGTAACCTACGAAAGGTGTTCCACCAAATTCAGGAGCCGTATTGTCTACCACCACCACCAGGGCAGTACATGTCGTAGAACGGTTACAAGCATCGGTGGCTGTAAAAGTGACAATCTGATATTCCAGAGTACCGGGATGTGCAACACTGCTTCCGGTTCCACAACTATTGTCAAGGAAGTTATTATCAGCAAAATCATTCGTAATAGTTACCGAATTGGCTAAACAGGAGGTGTTGACCGTCGCCAAATTTGCATATGCATCAAACTTGCTTTGCATCAAATCAGTATCGTCGGAACAATCAATTACACAAATAGAAGTTGGACAAACAAATTCCGGACCTTCATTTTCCAGCGTATAAACCTGTATAACCGAATCCATATAACAACCATCCGTCCACGAATAAACCGCTTCATAAGTAATGCCAGAGCATCCGGCTGTACCGAAGGGACCATCCAATCTGCTACTTACCGGCAGTACTCCGCTGCAGGCAGAATTTACATTTACCAAATTAGGATATAAAACAATTTCGGATTCGCAGGCCACAATATAGTCGGGTGGCGAAGACATCAGTACGGGCGGACTGGTTACGACTTGATAACTTTGAGTAAAGACTGTCGCATTATCACAGGCATCAACAAAATTATAAGTGTAGACTCTGGTAAATTCATTATCACAAATTTGATCGACGGTGGTTATTTCAGGCATAATCGTAATCGCTCCGGTACATTCGTCCATTGCCGTTAAAGCAACTGGAGGAGGAATATTCTGTGGACAGTTTACTATTTCCAGCGTGGATGCCTGATCAAAAACGGGAGCATCATTATCAACAATATCAATAATTTGCTCACAAGTAGCTACATTGTTACTACTATCCGTGGCGGTCCAGATTCTGATAATTTGTCCCGTTCCGTTGCAACCAGATAGATCTGCATTGTCAACAAAACTAATCACAGGATTAACATCGCAGTTGTCAGTGGCCGTTGCCATTCCTAAACTAACAACACTCTGATCACTTACACAACTAATCGTAATGTTATCAGGACAGCTTATAACGGGTGCGATCAAATCAACTGCGTCCATAATAGTTATGGATAAATCAGTATTACAAGAAGTAGCAACGTTTGTAACCGTTACCATATATTCTCCGGCAGATAGATTATTCTGATCCTCACTACCAGCTACTAAACCACTACCATTTGTAGTAGCCCAGTTAAATTCAAACGTACCACTATTCGTTACTGTCAAATCAATAGCTCCATTATTAGCTCCGGGACATGCTGAAACATCCTGATGTATTTCGGTCACTATTGGTAAAGCAAATACTTCTACCATATCCGTGGCTGTGTCATCACAACTATTTCCATCCGTAAACGTGTAGGTGATTTCATGAACACCAACGCCCGCCGTGGCTGGATCAAAATTATACGTACCATCTCCGTTGTCCGTGACACCCACTCCCGTGAAGGTGCCGCCAGAAGGAGTGCCACCATTTAGATTTGTTTGTTCTCCAGCATCAACGCAAAGATCTGCTGGTGCAGTGAAACTTACTATTGGTAAAGCAAATACTTCTACCATATCTGTCGCCGTGTCATCACAACTGTTTCCATCCGTAAACGTGTAGGTGATTTCATGAACACCAACACCCGCCGTAGCTGGATCAAAATTATA
>CAKZUV010000305.1 GCA_937921555.1 uncultured Saprospiraceae bacterium | reverse complement strand
TTTTCAAGAGTTTACACATACGCGTAAATACTTAATGCTGACTATAATCTCGATCTTTGGCGTAAAGGAGAATAAATATAGTCTGGGATTTGTAGAGCAAAGTTTGACGGTGGAGGATTTATTTAATCATTAAAATACTAAGAGCTTGTCTAAACTTTCATTAATTGGCTACAATTGGCAAATTTTATTCTGAACTTCGTTAAAAATCCTCACCGATGCTGAGGCATCGCCTGCGTTTTTTGCCTCATTCAAGACAAAATTTTCTCAATTTCGCACAATCATGAAAATTTGGACAAGCTCTAACACAGAATACTACGGTGCTTTTGAAATAACCATTGCATAATACGAAACCGATTAACCAATTAAAAATTACCCGGATACTTTAGCAACCTTTGGCTACCTAACCAGCCGCATGAAACTCCGCCCCAATTCTCCCAGCATATTCATCCAGCAATTCTAAAATTCGCTCCTGCTTTTTATCCCGGATAATCAATCCAATATGATATTTCTTATCCAGTCGCCAGACGATTTCCGAATCTCCAAATGATCCATCATCCGAATCTTCGAAACGACTCAGCGAAACCACAATTCCCGCGTACTCTTTCCGGACTTTTGGTAATTTATAAGGTTTATCTAATGCTTTTGCCGTTTCAATTTTGGCCCATTCTCCCCAGAGATTAATGCCCGACGAAGCTTCGACCATCTCGGCCAGATGCGCTCCTCCGACGCGGGAAGCCGTTTCCAGAAAATAAAATTTACCATCCGCTTCGTTTTTAATAAACTCGGTATGCGACGCACTATATTGCATCCCGAACGCCTTCATTACGTCGGCGTTTAGTTTTTGTAATTTTTTATCATCGGCTCCGCCGAATTTACAAATGAGCGACCGGAAAATTCCGCCGCCGTGCGCTACTTCCATCGGCGTACTCAAATAACGGGATACCCGGCAAAATTTTACTTTTCCATCCACCGTCAACGCATCCGCGTGGTAGACCGCACCCGGCTTAAATTGTTCGACCAAAAAATGGTGACGACGGTCGCCCAGTTTATGCACGGCTTCCCAAAGTTGATCCCCGGAATGTATTTTTTGAATCCCGTCCGCCGACGCTTCTCCCCGTGGTTTGAGCATCCAGGGTGCCTCGACTTCGGCGATAAATTTATTGATATCCTCGTCGTGAAAAAGCGAGCTGAACGCCGGCACCGGAATGCCCGCATCCCGCGCTTTTACGCGCATAGCGAGTTTGTCCCGAAAGAAGCGACTCGTCGTTTCACCCATCCCCGGAATCCGAAAATGCTCGCGTACGTGTGCGGCTGCTTCCACGTCAAAATCATCCAGTGCCACTACGCGATCAATCCGCTGTCCTTTCATAAAATGGGCCAGACCGTTTACCAGATCAGTAATATTCCAACGGTCCCGGTCATCCTGATCCATCAGAAAAACATCGGCCAAAATATCGCGCGGCCAGTCTTTGTGTTCGTCCTTTTTGGAAGTGATGAGATATACTTTGTTGCCCGCTGCGTGGCATGCCTTGAGGAAATCAACGCCTTTGAAACAGTTGGTGATACAGAGAAAGGTTAGCATGTTGTTAGTTAATTGGTTAATTAGTGGATCGGTTATCGGTGGATCAGTTAATTGGTTATTAGTGAATCGGTTATCCAATCAACTTTGCCAGAAGAGCACTGATTAACCAATATAACCGATTAATCAATTACCCTTTTAATTTTGAATTTTCTTATTAAGTGCCACGATAGCGGCTTCTACGTCTTCTGTTTTTTTCTTTGATTTCGCAAATGCTTTAGTAATCTCCTTATGTTCTTCTCCCAGAAAACCAGACAAATTATTTTTATTTAATAAAATAACTTTTCCATTGGAAGTATCTAATATAATCGATCTCAATTTATTAGAAGCGATTGTTCCGGTCAGTCCAAAAGCCATCCCTGCGGCTTGACTAGGAAAGCGATCTTCGAAGTAAATATATCTGCCCAGGTGTTTGGATTTTAGATAGTATTGAAAATAAGAATATCGGGAAGCGTGCATAAATATATCCGTTCCGTTAGAGATAAACATAATCCGCTTCTTTTTGTCTTCCTTGTTGAGTATTTTCAGATTGTATTTTATTCCCTCTGCTTTGTTTTTATGTTTCGAATTAATTCTGATTCGGCTGAACTGAATATCAAAGTCCTCCATTGGTTCATTTTTACCCATTTTGGCAAAAGAGGAATACATGCCTTTGACCGGAGCACTTGTATAGTCGTAGGGAGCGGTCGTTTCCTCAAAATCAAAAACCTCAACTACCGGATTTCCATCCTTTCTCGATTTTTCAAATTCGATAATGCAAGCTTCCAATGCCTGTAAAATTCGTTTGTCATGTCCGCCCGTTACATCCAGTCCTTTTCCCTGGATTTCTGACGAAAATGAACCCAGCGAGTAATATATGCCGTTGTCTTGTTTTATAAATTCGATCTCTGCGCGGCAAATCCCTTTTTCGGACATACCGGAAAGTTGTTCGTTGACATTCATTTCGTGAAAAACAAAATAAATATCTTCCGCTTGTTCATCGCTTAAAATAATTCTTTCGACTTGTTTTGCCATTTCCTCTTCAAACGGTCCTTCCAGCCACGCGGGAACTATTCTATTGTTAATTCCTATCCTGGCATATCCAACATGTTCTTTTACCAGCCTTCGGTCTATCACTCCGGCAAAATTAAAACTGGCTTTGAATTGTTTAACTGACGCTTTAAACTTTATAGTGTAAAAATTCTTCTGTGCTGTACTCAAGTTACAAAATAGTAACAGCATGCTAGCGGTAAGTAGTGATTTCATATATGTTTTTATTTTTTACATGAATGGTTCTACCGCTCTAACATGTTCGTTATTTACTTGTTCAGCAATTTTTAAAATTTTTACATAAAATATTGATTTGATTGTTATTAATAAGGATGCGGATATATAGCGTGTTCAATTAACGGTGTCTACTTCATTATTCTGTATCCTATATTTTCATGTAATCTACATAAGACATTGTTAATCAGATTATTAGTTATTGGTCACTTGATACTTAATGCAGACATATTATCTTAGATACAGTTGATTTAACAGTCCCAGTGCACCAATCTACGTCATAAGAGCACTGATTAACCAATACAACCGATTAACTGATCTATCAATCCATACATCCACACATCAAAAACCGCCATCCCGTCCGCTTGCGCGGTTCCTTCCCTCGTCGCGCTGTTGCACGCCGCCCTCCTTTCAGTCGGGATCGGTTAGTCATGCACATCAAAAAATCTGCACATCAAAAAACAAGTTATCAAAAAGTAAAACCGTCAAAAAATCTCAAAATTTTACCCCGGCCCCGGAGGGGAGATTCTGAGATTTTTTGCCTGATTATTATCGGCGAACATCAAAAAATCCGCACATCCACACATCCACACATCTGCACATCAAAAAATTCACACATCAAAAAATCAATCCCCCTCAGACCACCGATAACTATCTATCTCCAATCCCGCCAGATCAATCACCCGGTCGATCACCGTCGCGGCCAGTGCCTCAAAATCTTTCGGTTTACTATAAAAACTGGGACAAGCCGGGCAAATGATTCCGCCCGCTTCGGTTACGGTTTTCATGTTATTCAGATGAATCAGGCTGTACGGCGTATCCCTGGGGACAAGAATCAGACGCCGGCGTTCCTTTAAAATCACATCTGCCGCCCGTGTCATCAAGTCATTTGAAACGCCCGTGGCAATTCTGCCCAGTACGCCCATTGAGCAGGGACAGACAATCATAGTGTCGTAACGCGCTGAACCAGAGGCAAATGGCGCCATAAAGTTCATTTTTTCGTAGAAGTCGAAATCATAATTGTTATAATCTTCGTTTCCGAGTTCATATTTCCAGTTAAAACGCGCATTATCACTCATAACCACGCCTACTTTGTCCAGTTGATCCGACAAAGCGGATAACCGGTCCAGCAATACTTTTGCATAGATAGAACCGCTGCTTCCTCCAATGCCCACGACAATTTGTCTCATTTTTAGTAAATTTACGATGAATATATAAAACAATGGCGAACTTATTGCCGTTGATTAAAGAACCCATCCAACTCCGGGATGATTCTAAATTTAATCCTGTAAACATTATCCTTATGAAAAAGTTTTTTTACCTCTTTTCTTCCATATTGATGATTGCGCTGCTTTCGAGTTGCACTTCATCGGATCCGGTGGCCGATGCTCCGTTTAAATGGTATACTGTAGAAGAGGCCGCAGCGCTTAATCCGGACAAATCTAAAGTTTATTTTGTTGATGTCTATACCGATTGGTGTGGCTGGTGCAAACGTATGGATAAAGCAACTTTTGCACAACCTGAAATCCAGGACTTCCTCAAGCAAAACTTCATTCCTGTAAAATTCAATGCGGAGCAAAAAGCATCCGTTAATTTTTTAGATAAACAATACGATTTTAATCCCAATGTCGGACGTAAAGGAACCCACGATCTGGCGCGGATGATGCTGGCCGGCCGGATGTCGTATCCTTCTTTTGCTTTTATGAACGGAAACGGAGAAGTTATCGAAATATCCAAAGGATACAAAACCCCGGAGCAATTTATGCCCGTATTAAAAAAGGTAGCCGGACAACTGGCCCAAAAATAACTCAGGACGTTCGGGCAATATTCAAATGTGAATGCCAGACGTACGAAACAATTTAACAATTAAAAATTTTTTTATGAAAAATTTGCTCTTACTCTTCGCCGGTATTTTGATTACAACGGCTTTTACCAATCCGGTACCTGCCAGTATCGAAGCGGAGAAAAAAGTAAAATGGTACACCTGGGAAGAGGCAGCGGAGCTTCAGAAAAAGGAGCCACGAAAATTAATGGTCGATATCTATACCGATTGGTGTCACTGGTGTAAAGTGATGGATAAAAAGACTTTTGAAAAAAAGGAAATTGCCGACTATCTGAATACGCACTTTTATCCGGTTAAACTGAACGCGGAACAAAAAGAAGATATCATCTGGAATAACAACAAGTTTGAATACCGGCAGGCGGGTCGGCGTGGGATTCACACCCTGGCCTATTCGTTACTCGATGGTAAAATGTCCTATCCTTCAATCGTTTTTCTAAACGAAGATATGGCAAGAATCATGATCTCCGCCGGATTTAAAGATGTAAAGGACTTTAAGAAAGAACTGACCTACGTAGAAGAGGAACATTACACCAAAATTCCATTACAGCAGTATAAAGCTAAAGCGAAATAAGAAATCTTAACGCGAAGAGGTTGAACATCTTCAATAAAAAGCCCGTTTGCCAGTTGGTAAACGGGCTTTTTCATTTTTTATGGAAATTTATAAGAGCTTGTCTAAAATTTACAGTTAATAGAAATTTTTTAGTGTAAATTTATAAATGGTATTAAGAATTTTGTAAATTTATGAACTATAATGCGACACTTCTCGTATGTACATATAGCCCAAATATCGTTTGCTTCTTTTCGCCTTGAGCAAACACCATTCAATTGGTAGATCATAGAATACCATTAAATAGCAGACTTTTGTTCTCTTGTTAATTTAAACTAACTGTTTTTCACTCATCATTTGGGAGTGCCAAGACAAGTTATGGTTTTAACGTTTATAATCCCTAAAATACGTATGAAGCATTTTGCCTTTAAGCTAATGTTGTTCATCTGGCTGATCCTGTTTTTAAATAATTCATTGACCGCTCAACTTTATATCAACGAGTGGATGCCTGATAACGACAACTATCTCACCGATCAGGAGGGGGAATACGACGACTGGTTCGAAATTTATAACGCCGGAACAGTTGCCGTTAATCTCAACGGATATTTCCTTTCCGATGATCCCGCAGAACCTCAGTTATTCCAGGTAGTACAAAATTTGTTGGTGCCAGCCGACGGTTTTCTCTTATTGTGGGCCGACGGAGATCTCGATCAGGGAGACAACCACGTTGACTTTAAACTTAGTGCTAATGGAGAATCAATCGTTCTGTCCGATCCCGCCGGTAACTTGATTCACCAAGTTGATTTTGGCCCTTTCCCCACAGATTTTTCCAGTGGTTTTTTTTCGGATGGTTCTGCCAATCAGATCATCTTCGAAGAACCCACCCCTGGAACAGCTAATAACGGACAAGCCGTACCAGAACCACTGTCGCCTCCGCTTTTTACCATCGATGGAGGATTTTATACCCAGACCCAAAACCTGACTTTACAATTGCCTCCCGATGCGACACAGGTTTATTACACGCTGAATAGCAGTGCCCCGCATCCCGATAGCAGTGATACGTTCTTATACAACAATCCGATTACTATTAGTGAAACCACCGTTGTTCGTGCCGTTAGTTCCGCTACGGGATTTCAGAATAGCCCGGTTGCCAGTGAGATTTACTATTTCAATACTCCGTATAATCTGCCGACCCTTTCAATTATTGCGGATCTGGACGATCTCTTTGGCCCCGACGGAATTCATACCAATCCTTTTGAGGGAGGATCTGATTGGGAACGATTTTGTCAGCTGGAATTATTTGAGACCGGCGGCGGTGGCTTTGCCATTGATGCGGGTATTCGGATTCAGGGCAGCAGTTCGGTGGGTGCCCCCAAAAAATCTTTTCGGATATTTTTTGAAGAAGAATACGGAAATAAATTTTTAGAATATCCCTTGTTTGCCGGAAATACCGTAGAAGCGTTCCGTAATATTGTCCTTAGATCTGGTTATGATGATGATCTGACTACCGGTTCCGGTACCCTGCTAAGAGATCCGCTTGCTTCAGATATTTATGAGAAAACGGGAGGATTGGTTGCTGATCGCCGCTGGGCTATTCTTACCATCAACGGCGAATACTGGGGCATCTATGATATCCGGGAATCAGTCAATGAGCATTTTATCGAATCCCATATCAATGACAACGATTTCGATATGATTCGGATGACTAAATTTGCGGATGATCTGAAAGAGGGATCACTCGAAGACTGGACCCTTCTCCGGCATTTTTTAAACCACAATGATTGCAGCAATCCGGAAATTTACGCGGAAGCAATCCGGGATATTGATGTAGAAAATCTAATTAATTTTCTGGCATTTGTGCAGGTAACTGCTTACAATAGCTGGACCTGGGGCACCAGTGTTTATAAGGCAGATAATGGTGGGAAATGGCGTTTTACTCCGTGGGATATGGATCGGAGTTTATTTTCCAGGGAGTGGGATGGCTTTGCGGCCATCGAAGATACGAGTGGCATTCTTTACAATAATTATTTGCCAAAATCTTTGGTTCGCAACGAAGGATTTCGCCATCAATTCCTCAACCGTACGGCAGATTTACTTAATTCTATCAATGAAACCAACAATATTATTGCCGATTTAAACTTGATAAAAAATGAAATCAGTAGTGAAGTTCCGGATGAAATAAACCGTTGGGTTCCGGATGAGTCTTTTAGTGAATGGGAGGAAGAAGTAGAAAATATTGAAGAACTGCTTGAAGGCCGCCCGGATACGGTGCGTAGTAATGCCGTCAACGCTTACAACCTGTCGGGCACCGAACGGCTTACACTAAACGTAAACGGACCCGGTACCCTGGAAGTAAATACCTTGTTGCCCGCTTCGTTTCCCTGGAGCGGTATTTATTTCAGAGACGTTCCCGTGCGGATAAAAGCGGTTCCTGATCCGGGTTATGCTTTTGCGGGGTGGTCCGATCCGGATCTGCCGATAAGCACGGAGATTGTAATTGACGTAGCTGATTATTCTGACCTTACGGCAAATTTTGTTTTAGGAAATAGTGAAAATGTAAATATTGTAATTAATGAAATAAATTATCATTCTCCGGACGATGCCGACGGAGGAGACTGGATTGAGTTATACAACGATGATACCGTTCCGGTGGATTTATCGGGATGGACCTTTTTTGATGCATCCGGAAAAGGATTTACCTTCATGGACAATACCATTTTACCAGACGGCGAATACCTGATACTGGCCGCGGACAAAGATGCCTTTCTGAATATATATCCCTGGATAAACAATGTTATCGGAAATTTTGCAGGAATCAATGATAGTGGTTTTTCCCTCAGTAATGGTGGAGAATTATTGCGTTTTACAAATGCCGATGAAAGTTTCACGGATCTGGTAGATTACAGCGACGATGCTCCCTGGCCGGTAGAGGCAGATGGTCAGGGGCCCAGTTTACAACTCAATCAGCCAGGTCTTGATAATGCGGTACCTGAAAACTGGACCGCCAGTGTACCTACTCCGGGCAGAATTAATTTTGATTTGCTCGAAAGTCAAAATATTATTTTTCCATCCATCGCCGATCAACCAACGGACGCTGCGCCGATTGAAATAACCGCTGCGGCAACCAGTGGATTGGAAGTTAGTTTAGAAATCCTGAATGGTCCTGCGACGCTGAATGACAACATCCTGACGCTAACTGGTGAAGTAGGAACGGTAACCATCCGTGCCACCCAGGCTGGAGACAATGAATATATGCCAGCTCCACCTGTAACCCGTAGTTTTGAAGTGTATGAAAAAGAAAACCAGACAATCAGTTTCGCCTCCATTGCGGATCAACCGACGGATGCCTCTCCGATTGAAATAATGGCCACGGCGAGTAGCGGACTAGCAGTGACTTTAGAAATTTTAAATGGTCCTGCGACTTTAAATAACAACACCCTGACGCTAACGGGTGAAGTAGGAACGGTAACCATCCGCGCCACCCAATCGGGTGATAATTTTTACAATGCGGCTGCTCCGGTAACCCGCAGTTTTGAAGTGTACGAAAAAGAAAATCAGACGATCAATTTTCCATTCATTGCGGATCAACCGACGGATGCATCTCCGATACTGTTAATGGCGACGGCAAGTTCCGGATTAAATGTGGAATATGAAATCCTGAGCGGTCCGGCTATGTTGATTGGCAATACCATTGAATTGGCCGGGACTGTTGGAGTGGTACGTATTCGTGCTTTTCAAAACGGAAACATAAATTATAATGCGGCGGCTGAGGTGATTGTGGAATTTAACGTATACGAAAAAGAAAGTCAAACCATTAATTTTCCGGAAATTCCAGATCAGCCGGTTGGAACCACGGAGGTAACGCTGGGGGCAACGGCTAGTTCCGGATTATCGGTAAGTTATGAATTGGTTGGTGGCCCGGCGATAGTGAGTGGAAATACGTTATTGTTGGATAATGTTACAGGAATTGTAAGCGTAAGAGCGGTTCAGAACGGTGATCTTCAATACCAGGCAGCTCCTCCGGTTATTCGGTCTTTTACGATTATTGAACAGTTGACGCAGGTGATTGAATTACCCGCCATTCCCGATCAGCTAACCACGGCGCCTCCCGTAGTTTTGCCGGTAGTGGCCTCTTCCGGATTGCCAATTCAATATGAGGTTGTCAGTGGTCCTGCGACGATTGAAAACGGGATAGAGGTAGTTTTGGATGGAATCGAAGGAGTTATAATCATCCGTGCTACCCAACCGGGAAATGCGGAGTTTTCGGCGGCCATGCCCGTGGAAGTAGGTTTTGCGGTTATTTTATCAGATCAGGATTTTCCGGCGGAAACTTGTATGGTAGATATCGACCCTGCGGAATATCCGTACATTTCAGAGGTGATTTTTGGTACAATCAGTAATACTTCTGAAAATGAAAATTATAGTGGTAATTTAGATCAACAGACTATTCTGAATCGGGCAGCGACGGTACCGCTGACACTGGGAATTGAAAAACTGGAAGATACCTACATTTCGGTTTGGATAGATTATAATCGGAATGGTAGTTTTGCGGACGAGGGAGAAATCGTTTTTGAAGCAGTTGTTTTAGGAAACAATAGTTTCCAGCTGGAAACGGAAATTACGGTACCCACCGATGCCCGCATCGGAGCGACCCGTATGCGATTGATTGCGCACCGCAATGATTTTGCGAGCCCTTGTCCCGCGAGTTACTCCGGAGAAGTCGAAGATTACGGGATTTATCTGGACGATGTAACGAATATTCCCGTACCAACTGAAATACTACCTGCCATACGACCCAATCCTTTTACGGATTACGTGGAAATTGACTGGCCGGTCTCAGGCTACGAAATGTCCGTTTACAATAGCATCGGACAGCGAGTTTATTACAGGGTAGTGAACGGTTCTGCCAGCAACATTGCGACGAACCATTGGGAAAATGGAATTTATTTTATAAAATTACGCGATCAGCAAGGAAAAATAATCACCCAGGTATTAATAAAATAATCCTGTCCGATTACGGTCAATATAATATTTATAAAAAATAATAATGTGCCGAATACTGAAAATCAAATACTTACAAAGATATTTATTAATATTTGACCATCGTGGGAACTATATCCGTCAAACTGGAGTTTTTAGGAAAATAATATTTGTGTAAAAATTGATTTTATTTCCATAAAAAAGCGGTTTTGGTTTGGAATTATAGGAAAATACATAGTATATTTGCGCTGCCTTAGAAAACAGGCAAACCGTTGATCCGGTAGCTCAGCTGGTAGAGCATTTGACTTTTAATCAAAGGGTCCCGGGTTCGAACCCCGGCCGGATCACAAAAAAATTGCGTAGTAAGTCACTGACTTGCTGCGCTTTTTTTGTGTCAGAAATTAAGGGAATGTTCATCTTGCTGCATCTTTATCATTTATTTTTATCCTATATTTTTATTTGTCAATATTTGAAAAAATGTTAATCAGTGAGTCTGCTCTAAAAAGTGTTTTTCGCGCAGAGGAGCAGAGAACGCAGAGATTCTTTAACGTGTATATATTTTATCGTGAACACAATATGTATTAATTTTTTATTTAATTTAATTAAGAATTTCCGTTTTCCTGGTTTCTAGAGCAGGCTCATCAGTGAATTAGTTATCGGTTACTTATTACTCAATGCAATCAAATTAATTCAGACATACTAAATTGAAAACCCTCGAAATTAAGGAATAGTAAAAGGTAAGCGTCCTGAGCAGGAATTTCCGTTTCTCCTGAAAGATAAGCTGAATTAAAGTTTTAATTAATCTAATCCCCAAAGACTAATTTTTCAAGCCTAAACGACGAGCCTACTCTAAAAAGTGATTTTCGCGCAGAGAAGCAGAAAACGCTGAGCGATCGTGTATATTTTTTCGCGATGATGGGATATATTTGTCAAATGCGTTTCTAGGTTTTCGTTTTTCTAGTTTTTAGAACAAGCCTAAACGATTAAACGACCTACCTGCTGACGCAGGAAGGCAGGTTAAACAAATCAACGATTCAACTTCCCAACTCCGGCACCTCCCCCAAAAACCGAAAAGTCTCCCCTTCATAATCCATTTCACAACAATACGTATCCATGCCATTGGTAACCAGCAGATATGGAACGCGGAGCGTCAAATTGTAGGCGGAAATTTGTTCAAAGACAGATTGGGTAATTTTTACTTCGGGCGCTTTGCACTCTACGAGCAGCCACGGGGACAAGTCCCGGGCGTACACCATCAAATCCCAGCGACGTGTCATTTTATTTACTTTGAGCGCACGTTCGAGGGCGAGGCGGTTTTTGCTGACGTTGCGTTCGGCGAGCAGATATTGGATGAGCAACTGACGGACCATCTCTTCGGGCGTAAGGACGAGATACGTTTTACGAATCGGATCAAAGAGGTACCGTTTATTATCCTCTTTTTTTATTTTCAGTTCCGACTGATAATCCAGTAAATTGAGTTGAATATTCATTTATATTGTCAACATTCCTAAGGTAAAATTACATTTTTCAGTAAAAGAAATGTTGTGGATCGCTCCGTGACTATCGGCG
>CAKZUV010000304.1 GCA_937921555.1 uncultured Saprospiraceae bacterium | reverse complement strand
AAATGGTACAAGAATATCTTGAACACCACAGGAAACCTTCAGATAAATCTCAAGACAACTTTTTGCTTGAGTAATACAAAACACGACTTCTAGTCGTGCGTGAAAGAAACCCACCTACTTCTAGTAGGTGGTCGTTTAGTTGTAACTACCTGGTTGCTCACGTTAGCATTTTTCTATTATTCCAATGGCAAACCCCACAAAATCTTACTGGGAATTATCCTCTGGCAATTATTTCTTTACCAGATGATACCGGAACTAATGACTTTTGAAGGACGAAATTTTGACATCCTGGCGGGGATCATATTATTTTAACGAAGGTTTCAAAATGAATCCCAAAGAACCTTTACTACTGAATAATCGTGGATTTTTGTATTATAAAAAGAAAGAATACAATCGGGCCCTGAAAGACATTAATGAGTCCATTAGTTTATACGAAAATAATTCCTACGCTTACCGGAACCGCGCGCTGGTTTACCTGGCCCTGGACTTGAAAAAAGAAGCCTGCCGTGATCTGGAAATTGCCACCTATTATGATTTTAAAACCAACTACGGGCTGGAGGTTGAAGAGTTGATGAAGGAACATTGTCAGTAAAGAATTAATTTTACTTTTGCTGTAGCTTATATACCCAATCCGAAAATTTCTAATGCTAAAAAGAGTCGATATGCAAAATTTACCGGACGGAAAAAACTCAGATGGTGCTACTCAAAAGTTTGAATTCTATCGTGATTTTATGAGTATGGACGAGGCGAAGGATTTCGCAAAATTGCTGGAAGAAAACCGCATAAAGTTTTCGATGGAAGGTACCGATACGGTCATTGATTCCGCCATTGTAGGAAACGGACTGATTCCCAAAGCAATTATAAAAATCGCCCCGGCAGATTTTAAAATTGTTAATGCCGTACTGAAGGAAGAGGTGGAAGCCTTACCCGCCGAAGTAATCAATGCACATTATTTGAATCAATTGGATAACGACGAATTAAAAGAGATTTTTTACCAGCAGGAGGGCTGGACCATTGAAGATATTTATACAGCTAAAAAGATTTTGTCCAACCGTGGACTGGTCGTAAAAAAGGAAGATATAGCAATGCTGCGGGAGGAAAGCCTGTCGGAAATCCGCAGCGGGAAATCCGCTACCTGGCCGTGGATTGCCTTTTATATTTTGGGGATTATCTTTGGGTTTATTTTTAGTATTTTCTTTGCGATTGCCGGATTGGGAATGGCCTACTATTATGCTTACGGGAAAAGTACCGACGCGGATGGTCATGTTCATTACGTCTACGATGAAAAGACCCGGCAGATAGGAACGATCATGTTCTTTGGCGGAATTACTTACATGGTTATTGGATTCATTTTTATAAGTTATATTTTACCAACGTACTAGGGAACAGTTATTTATTCTACGTCCCTAAAACAGAATATTGTGGAATAACAAATTCAGATTTTTTGGCCAATGCTGGTTGCTACCCGGAAAAAAAAACTATCTTGGTGCTCCTGAAAATTATAACTTTATCCATAAAATTTTGTAAAAATGGACTTACTAAAAGCGTTATCCTTTTTTTCTTTTATAATATTGCTCAGCTGTTCCAGTCCCTCAAAACAGGCACCGGTCGAAGAACGGGTAGAAGAGGATATGCCGGCTGCTGCACCCACCGTTAAATTTGTTCCCACCGATCAGGACCGTGAAACATTTGATCTCTTAAAATCCCGGATGGCCCAGGTCAATGAAACGACTGAAAACTTTCTGACTGAAGGAAATCATATAGGTTATCCGGAAATTAAATACGTGCAGAATAAATATCTGACCAACCTCTACGGAGCAATTTCTGAGAGTGCTACCTTGGATGAATTTCTTACCCAGCAAAAGCAGGTTAGCCGCGATTACAAAAAAGAACTGAATACCGTGGGCCTCATTATGGGCTACGGGCTAATCGAAGAATACGGAAATAAAAAGGATGAAGTAGCTTTCGGAAAAATACAAAATCAGATTAGAGCCTTAATTGCCGCCGGGATTATCAATGAACCCAAATTAATCCGTTATAAACTCTACGAAAAAGAGTTGAATACAAAAATGAATCCCGCTAAAGATGCCGGAAAAACAGATATCAAGGTTGATAACAATGGTAAAATTTCGATCAACGGATCATTGTTAGGTGTTGCGGTGGAGTCTAACGGAGAACTCATCCTGCAACCAGCACAATTCATTGAGTAAGATCAGAAATAATAAATAGCTGATAAATAATTAACTCCCCGTATGATGACTAAGCTTCTTCAGTTCATTGGAATGCTATTGATTCCGGCAGGTATTTCACTTTTGATCCGTCCTTCACTTATTTACGAATGGATCGTGAATCATTTAGATAACTGGCCACTCTATGTAGCTGCAATCGTTGTAAGACTTATACTAGGATTCATGTTGCTTTTCGCTGCCAAAGATGCCAGACATCCCAATACTATCCGGTATTTTGGCGCCATCAGTATTATCGCTGCCTTGATTTTTCTGTATCTTGGACAATCCGGATTTATTGAATTGCTGTCGTCGTGGCTGCCGCTGATGAAGCCCTATGGATGGATCAGTGGACTGGTGAGTATTGCGCTGGGAGGATTTTTGGTATATTCTTTTTCGGAAAAAAAATAGTTTTTATTTCATCCCTTTTATGCCTGATAATTAACCAGTCACCCATGCCTGATCATCACTTTATCCTTCACAAACCCTACGGATATCTTTCTCAATTTGTCAATAATCAGACCCGTAGAAAAAATAAAAAGCTACTGGGCAGTCTCCACGATTTTCCGGAAGGAATCATGGCGATTGGACGGTTGGATGAAACTTCGGAAGGGTTGTTACTGTTGACTACGGATGGAAAAATAAGTGAACGGGTCCGGAGTAAAGTCTACGAAAAAGAATACTACGTTCAGTTGGATGGGATCATTTCGGAAACGGCAATAGAAACACTCCGGCAAGGCGTTGAAATTACCGTGGCTGGAAAAAAATATGCTACTTTACCTTGTGAGGCCACGGCCCTGAACCCACCACCAAAATTTGCGGCCCGCTCCAGAAAAATCAGAGATCCCCGACACGGTCCGACCAGCTGGGTATCTATCACACTGAGAGAAGGGAAATTTCGGCAGGTACGGAAAATGACGGCTGCGGTTGGGTTTCCAACGTTGCGGTTGGTCCGCGTACGGATCGGGGCGATTCGCTTAAATCAGTTGCCTTCCGGAGGTGTAGTAGAGGTGAAGACTCCAGCATTTTTGCAAATGATCGACGGGGTAATTTAGACGAGCCCTTATTCGCTGGTAGATTAAAGAAACCTTTGGTATCTTTACCCCGATAAAATCATTTAAAACACCAGAAAAAATGAAAATCCTGTTACTCCTATATTTTGCGCTGCAGTTGAAGGTATCCTTGCACGATGTCCCCATCGCAACGTTTCAAATTCAGCAGGATGGGCAAGGGACGTTCCTCCAATTGTCGCTGGACGCAGAAGATTTAGCCGATGAAATAAAACGCCCTGCTGATAAAATTACAAAATCTGTCCTCCAGCAATACTTGAATACGCATACCCGTTTTTCGTTTAATAATCAACAGAATGAACTGCTTGTCACTGACGTAAATCGTTCAGCCGATCATTTTCAAATAAAGGCCAGGTTCAAAAATCACGTGACCAATCTAAAAAAACTGGAGATCACCAATACCTGCCTCCTCACCGTGGCCAAACAGTCAAATATTATGTTGGTTGATCTTAACCAAACGACCAAAGATTTCAGAATGCATCACCAAAGACAAAAAATAACTGTGAATTACTAAAAAATATCAACCCCGGAACTCCCCTGAATTGACAATTCAGTTACTAATAATTTGATCAACCAGCTAATCAGAAATTTACTTATGAAAAATATACTTTCCCTCCTTATTTGTCTACTCTGTCTGACCCAACTATTTTCACAAAAACAGCACCCCAACATCCTGTTCATCGTTGGTGATGATTTGGGTATTGATGCCCTTGATGGGTTCGGACTGGCCACCGAGACTGCGGCAACCCCCAACCTGGACAACTTGCGCGCTTCCGGTTTGACTTTCACAAATACCTGGGCGACTCCACAATGTTCTCCCACGCGGGCAGCCGTTATCAGCGGAAAGTACGGTATCAAAACTGGTGTGATGAGACCCGGTAATAACCTGGATTTGGTGCACGAATCCATCTTTACCTACATCAATGAAAACACCGATAATGCCTACGCTACCGCCCTGATTGGTAAATGGCATCTTTCCCAGCCCGTTGATTTTAATCATCCCGCAGAACATGGAATTGGACACTACGATGGATTTTTCGGCGGGGCTGTAGAGGATTATTATAACTGGGAAAAAGTCACCAATGGGATGGTTTCACAGGAGGAGGAATATGTCACTTCTTATCTGACGGACGCCTCAATTGACTGGATCAACGAACAGGATCAACCCTGGTTTTTGTGGCTGGCACACGCGGCGCCCCACATCCCTTTTCATGTACCTCCCGAGGGTTTGTACACCGTTGAAAATCCAACAAACAACCGACGAAAATATCAGGCGGCAATCGAGGCTATGGATGCCGAGATCGGACGACTGCTCGCAAGTATTGACGAAGATGAATTAAATAACACAGTTATTGTTTTTATTGGAGATAATGGAACACCCAACGGTGTGTTGCAACATTATCCTGATGGACACTCTAAATTTAGCTTGTACGAAGGTGGCCTCCGGGTACCTATGATTTTTGCCGGAAAAGGAGTAACCAGAACCGGAGAGGTAGAATCCGGTATGACGCAGGTGGCCGATTTGTATTCAACGTTTATTGAACTTTCTTCCAATCAGCTGAACGGAGGAATTCATAATAGTCTCAGCCTCAAATCGTCCCTGTCCTGTGCCGATGAGATCAGTCGTCAGTATTTATATTCGGATTATGAAAGAAATAATATCTTGTCGTGGGCAGTTAAAAATGAACAGTATAAAATGATTAAAGATGAAAACGGTAATATTGAGTTTTATGATATTGCCACGGATATTTTGGAAGATAACAATCTTTATCCCAACCTGACCCCACTTCAAACACTCATTCTGAACACGTTCGAAGCGGAGGCGGAGACGATTAGAAATGACTGGTCCTGCGTTGATGGAATTCAAAACGGGACAGAAACTACGCTGGATGATTGCGAAAATACCTGCGGTCAAACAGATGAACTGTCTTTTGTCCTGACAGATTGTTGTGCTACGCCACAAGTGCCCAGTGTTTTTTACGAAAATGTAACGGGGGATGTACGTTCGATTTATTCCAATGGTTTTCCTAATCACGACTATTGTTTTACCAACGCAAACATTCCCGAACAGGAATATCATTTATTTGAAATTGATAAAACGCCCGAGATATCGGATGAGGTCACGGGAATGCAACGGGATAATGGCCGGCCAGCAAGATATTTTGGAGTAGCAATGAATGGGGTGATTTTTGCGCCAACTCCCGCGACACCATTTATTTTTGAAAATCCAAATACCGGACAATTCAACTGGGATTGGGTCTTTGAACCTACGACCAACCAGGGACCAGGTATGGGATTTGTTACGCTTGATTGCTCCTCGGCGCACACCGGACCGCAAGGATATCACTATCACGGAGAGATGTTCGAATATCTGGAAACAACCAATCCCGGTATCACTACCGTCGATATTACGACGGACCTTTTACAAGTTGGCTGGGCGTCCGACGGTTTTCCGATTCTCTATAAATTCGGACCAGATGCGGAGGGAAATATCAAAGAATTGCAGCCGAGTTTTCAACTAAAAGCCGGTTTGAGACCCGGTGACGGAATTACGGCTCCCTGTGGCCCCTATAATGGAAAATATATCAATGATTTTGAATATAAATGCGGAAAAGGAGATTTGGATGAGTGTAACGGAATTGCACAGTCTATTTCCGTGACAACTTCTGAAGGAGTTGAAACCTTCGATTACTTTTACGTAGTGACTGCTGATTTTCCGCAAATTTCCCGCTGTCTGGTGGGTACGCCCAGTCCGGATTTTGAAAATAATGCGCCGACCTTAACGGGAATGGATGCGGATGGAGATGGCTTTATTGCTGCCTTTGACTGTGACGATAACAATGCGGCGATCAATCCCAACGCCGAGGAAATTGAAGGAAATGATATTGATGAAAACTGTGACGGATTGACTACTTCCCTGATTGAACTTGCCGGCCTTGGATACGTTATTGGTCCGAATCCAAATGATGGTCAGTTTAAAATAACCAGTCCGGATCTGGATGTTTTTGAAATAACAGTAGTCGATGTGCAGGGACGAACCGTCCGGCGTGAACAGGCTGCTCAGTCCATTCGGATTGAAGGACTTTCCAGCGGTATGTACACGATTATTTTGGTTAAAAATTCACGGCAACTGGGACAGTCAAAAGTGGTCGTGGAGTAGGATAGGGATTAATTTTCGGTGCGCTAAGAAAAAAAAACAAATTTTAAGACTTATCAGTATTTTTGAACTACTTTGTGTTTTTACTCAGAACAACAAATCAATTAACTGAAAAACCATAAAATATGTCCTCTAAAATATTAGATTTCAGTAACCTTAAAGGAGATTTTACCGGGGGGCTGGTCGCTGGAGTCGTTGCTTTACCTTTAGCCCTGGCCTTCGGAGTGCAGTCCGGTATGGGCGCTACCGCAGGATTATACGGCGCGATTATGGTAGGCATTTTTGCTGCCATCTTTGGCGGAACAGCCACGCAGGCCAGTGGACCTACGGGACCGATGACCGTAGTCTCGGCAGCGCTGGTAGCTGCGGCCATTGAGCTTACG